>JAHZKU010000085.1 GCA_022600255.1 Actinomycetes bacterium
CTGGCCGGACGGTTGGCGGTTCGCGGCCACCAGTCACTTGCGAGTGCGGGTCTCCACACTCACCGCACCGTCATCAGCGATATGGCCGATCAGCACCTCATCGGCCATGTTCAAGAAAAGGCCGTTCTCCAGCACCCCAGGGATATTGTTGATCGTCGATTCCAGCTTCTCCGGGTCCGGGATCGCTGAGAATCGCGTATCCAGAATCAAGTTTCCTTCATCTGTCACCACGGGTCCGGCCTTGCGGACGGCCATCCGGAGCTCCGGATCCCCATCTAGGTCACGCAGTTTCGCAGCGACCTGCCGGTAAGCCTCGGGAACCACCTCGACCGGCACCGGCATGGAGCTGCCTAGCTGGTCCACCAACTTGCCTGCGTCGACCACAATGACGAGCCGGTCGACGCGAGAATCCACCAGTTTCTCCCGCGTCTGACAGCCGCCGCCGCCCTTGACCAGATTCAAGTTGGAGTCGACCTCGTCAGCTCCATCAATACCCAAATCGATCCGATCCACGTCGTTGAGCTGCTGTTGCGGAATACCGAAACCCTGCGCAAGCACCGAGGACTGGAAGGACGTACACACCGCCGTCAGGTTGGTCAGTTCACCGTTCTGCCAACGTTGACCGACATCTTTGATCATGTACTCGGCCGTGGAACCCGAGCCAAGGCCGAGCGTCATTCCGGACTCCACAAGCTGAGCAGACACTTGACCCACTTTGGCTTTCATTTGGGCTACCGGATCCATCAGGACATCCCACCACTCGCATTTCGACACACTGTCTTCGCCAGACTCTAGTACGTCTGCGCGGCGGACACGGAACCAGCACGCAGAAACCGAGCAACTGAGCCAGCGCGGAGAACCTCGGTCTGCCGGTCCTGACTGTCACACTGGCTGGCACGATGCGAGTCGATCTAGCGTACATGCCCTGAGAATGCGTTCCTGGAGACTCCAGCGCCAGGCGGTCCGCCCTAGTCAGCCGGCGGCGAGGTCACCTTCAGCACGCGCGACATGTGGCTTGGCTGTTCGGCATGCTTACGCCCGGCGCGTCCGACACAATCGCAGTACAGGACAACGGTGAGGAGTACTGTGCCACGAGAACTCCTAGCTGGTATTGAAACCGGTGGAACGAAAATCGTCTGCGCCGTCGCGGAATCCCCCGATGAGATCCTGGCGCACACTGCTTTCCCCACTGGAACAGATCCTCAGGTGGCCATGCGCACCGCAGCGGAGTTCTTCGCCGATCAGGCCCACCAGCTCTCCGGCAACGTGGCCGGACTAGGCATCGCCAGCTTCGGGCCGTGTGATCCCGATCCCGCTTCTGGCACCTACGGCTATGTGACGTCGACCCCGAAGCCCGGCTGGGCCCAAGCCGACGTGCTGGGCTTGGCCCTGCAAGCCCGGGTGTTGGCGGGTGACGGCGAGATTGCGGTCGGTTTCGACACCGATGTCGGCGCTGCAGCATTAGCCGAGGCAAGGTACGGAGCGGGCCGAGGGCTTGCCGATCTGATCTATCTGACGATCGGCACGGGCATTGGCGGCGGCGCCGTTGTGGATGGTGGCATCCTGCATGGATTGATTCACCCCGAGATGGGCCACATGCGGATTCCCCGCCCCGCAGCGGAGGTCGCCGAGTTCGCCGGCGTGTGCCCCTATCACGGTGATTGCTGGGAAGGGATCGCTGCGGGACCAGCGATCCAGGCCCGCTGGGAACAACCTGGACAGGACCTGCCCAACGATCACCCGGCTTGGGACCTCGAGGCGGACTACGTCGCGCTGGGCCTACACAACCTCGTTGTCACGCTGTCGCCAGAACGCATCATCTTGGGGGGCGGCGTTGGCTCCTCACCCAACGTGCTCACCAAAGTGCGGCGGAAACTCCTGGAGTCACTGGCTGGCTACGTTGATTCCCCCGCGATCCTGGCCGACATCGACAGCTATGTGGTGGCACCCGAGCTCGGCGACTTCGCCGGGGTCACAGGAGCGCTGGAACTCGCCCGTCTAGCCAGAGAGCAGAACCACGATGGTTGAGGGGCGAGGTCTTCGAAGTGCTGGCTGATCTCGCGTCGGTCGATCTGGCTGCTCGCAACACACCGCTGCAACGCGTCGATGCGTTGGGCCGCTCGCTGGGGCTGCCCGACGGGCAACTCTGGCTCAAACGCGACGATCTCACCGGGGTGGCCGCAGGTGGCAACAAGGCCCGGAAGTTGGAATACCTGGTCGCTGATGCGCTAGCCAGCGGCGCCGACACGTTAGTGACCACCGGTGCCGCCCAAAGTAACCATGTACGCGCCACGGCCGCGGTGGCGCGACAGTTTGATCTGCGCTGCGTGGCGGTACTGTCAACGCTTGGGAAGCAGCACACCGCTGAGGGCAATTTGATCTTGGATGATCTCTTCGATCTTGAGGTGGTTTGGTGCGGACCCAAAGACCGTGAGGTCACCATGGCCCGGGTTTGTGGTGAACTCGTTGACGAGAATCGCCGGCCTTACCCGATTCCACTGGGCGGCACCAGTCCGCTTGGCGCCGCCGGCTACATTGCCGCAGCGCAAGAAATCGAAGCGGCGCTACCGGGCGCCATCGTGGCCTGTGCGGTGGGGACAGGAGGCACCCACGCGGGCCTTTCCGTCGGGCTGGGTAGCTACGACCGGGTGTGGGGCTTCGACGTCGCGGCCGTACCCGGCTTAAAGGATCGACTACCAGAGATCACCGAACAGACCGCCCGGCTCACCGGCTTTCCGAGCCCGCAAGGTCGGTGGTGGGTAGACCATAGCCAGGCCACCGCCCCGTACGGGCAACCCACGCCCGCCGCGCATGATGCGATTCGGTTAGTCGCGCGCACCACCGGGTTGGTCTTGGACCCGGTGTATACCGGCCGCGCGATGGCCGGCCTCATGTCCCGACTGGCCGATGGTCCCTCACCCAGCGCCCCCATCGTCTTCGTCCACACCGGTGGGATGCCCGCATTGTTCACCGAACGTTACGCGCCCTGGTTTCGTGTTCCGCAATCGTACGACTAAGCCCAATCGTTGGCCGGCCACCCAGCCGGTGGGCACTGCGGCGCCGCCGCTGCGGACAATAATCCTGGATCTTTGCTGGGCAGCGCACAAACGCAGGACGGGCATGGAGACAATGGAGCATGCCCATCGTTTCTTATCGCATGGAAGATACCGTCGCCACCTTGCAGATCTCCCGACCGGACCGGCGCAATGCCCTCAACCACGCGGGTGTGGCTGAGTTGCTCAGTGGCGTTGATTCCGCCGTTGCCGACGGCGCCCGGGTTTTGGTCATCACCGGCGATGCCGGACACTTCTGCGCCGGAGCAGACCTGAAGGAACTGGAGGATCTTACTTTCACCCGACTCCTGCGCAAAGCCCTAGACGCGTTGGCGGAGACCCCATTCCCCACGATCGCTGCCATTGAAGGCTCCTGCATGGGTCTAGGTGCACAGATCGCGTTGGCCTGCGACCTCCGCGTCGCCGACGAGAGCGCCCGCTTCGCCGTTCCGGTTGCCAAACTGGGGCTCATGGTTGATCACTGGACCTTGCAGCGGTTGGCCCTGTTGGTTGGTCACTCGATGGCCCGCTGGTTGACGATGACAGCAAAACCAATCACCGCAGAACAGGCGGCCGCGACCGGATTCGTTCACGAGATCCTTCCCGCGCCGCCGCAGGATGACTCCGCACCCGCGCCTGTCGCGGGGGTGGCCCCAGTACTAAGCCACGCGACAGCGCTCGCCCACCACATCACGTTGCTGGCACCACTGTCGTTGGCCGGCACCAAGCGGGGGTTGAATCAACTGGAGCGAGATTCGGGGCAACTAGACCCGAACGCCGAATATGTTTCGGCCTTTGAGTTGGCGTGGGCGTCTGAGGACCTTAAAGAGGGCCAAGCCGCTTTCACTGAGCGACGCCGCCCGAATTTCCGCGGGGCTTGAATCGACTGTGATCCAAGCAACAGCGTGAGCGCGGGGATCGACGTGCCCAGTCTCACACCATCGCAGGTGTAGGCCTCACACCAGCGGGGATGCCGCCCGCATGAAGAAAACTCAGAAAGTCTTCGCCACGGTCACGGCCGCAGTTGTGTTGGCGGCTGGAGCAGCTGGTGCGGTTGGGATCGGTGCTGCTAGCGCTGCTGTCGAGCCAGCGCAACTACAGGCAACGCAAGCTAAGTTCAAGATCCAACTGCCCGGGCCGGAGTTCGGATCGGTGGCCCACTCACAGGCATTCGCACAGCGATACATGGCCGAGAACTACGGGTGGGGCGCCGGCGAGTTCGACGCACTGGTGCAGTTGTGGAACAACGAGTCCGGCTGGAACCACAAACTCGCCAACCCGTCCTCGGGCGCCTACGGGATTCCGCAGTCGCTCCCCGGTTCCAAGATGAGTGCCACGGGCCGGGACTGGCAGACGAACCCGGAGACGCAGATCAAGTGGGGTTTGCAGTACATCCAATCCACCTATGGCACTCCTTCGGGAGCACTTAGCCACTTCAACAGCAACAACTGGTACTGACCAGAGCTGACTTACGGCCTACTGGCCCTCGGTTTCCCCTCACGATTCAGTACGCTGGCCTCAAGTCGGACGTACCGACTTCGACCTGAAATCACCGATGCCCGAGCGAGCCCTAGTGCTAACCCGCACCTAGGCCCGCGCTGATTGCGCCAACCGCCGGCGATGTCGTGGATTCAGGGTTCGTAGGCAGCCAGCAGGGATCACCATGAATCGGCTTCGCAGCGCCACCTCGCCATACCTCCAGCAGCACGCGGACAACCCCGTGGACTGGTGGGAGTGGAGTCCGCAGGCTTTCGCGGCCGCCGAGCAGCGCGATGTCCCGGTGTTCCTCAGCGTTGGGTATGCCGCCTGCCACTGGTGTCATGTCATGGCCCACGAGTCTTTCGAGGACCCCACTGTGGCGGCGTTGCTGAACGAGAACTTTGTATCGATCAAGGTTGACCGGGAAGAACGCCCCGATGTGGACGCGCTGTACATGCGAGCAACCCAGGCGCTGACGGGTCAAGGCGGCTGGCCCATGACCGTGTTCCTGGACCCCGCTGGCCGACCGTTCTACGCTGGCACCTACTTCCCACCTGAGCCCCGGCACGGCATGCCCAGTTTCACTGAACTCCTGCTGGGGATCAGCCGGGTCTGGTCATCCGAGCGGGACCGGGTTAGCGGCACGGCCGAGTCCCTCACCGAGGCGATCGCGCGACATGCCACATCCACGCAGCCAGCCCCCTCGCCGGAGGCGCCATTAGCCGACGTCCTTCGGGATGCCATGGACCAAGGTGCGGTGCTGTTGCGTAACCAGTTCGATCCCCAGCACGCAGGCTTTGGCGGTGCCCCCAAGTTTCCGCCCGGCATGGCCCTGGAGTTCTTGTTGCGCTACGAGGCTGCGACGGGGGAATCCTGGGCCCTGGACGTAGTCTCTCAAACATGCCATCGCATGGCGCGGGGCGGCATGTACGACCAGATTGGCGGTGGATTTGCCCGCTACAGTGTTGACAACCAATGGGTAGTTCCGCACTTCGAGAAGATGTTGTACGACAACGCACTCCTGCTTCGGCTGTATGCCCACCTGTGGCGGGCTACTGGTGATCCGCTCGCGAAGCGAGTCACGGAAGAAACTGCCGAGTTCTTGCTAGTCGAACTCACCACCCCAGAGGGGGGCTTTGCCAGCGCCTTGGACGCCGACAGCGACGAAGTGATTGCCGGCGTGGGCCGCGAAGGCGCGTACTACGTTTGGGACGAAGGGACCTTGTCCGATGCTCTCGGGCCGCAAGATGCTCAGTGGGTGCAGCAGTTGTGCGCCGTGGGAAACCCACACACGTTTGAAGCCGTGAGTTCGGTGCTGCAACTGCGTTCGGATCCGGACGACTGGGCGCGGTGGGCGCGCGTTCGGGCAACGCTGGCGCAGGTGCGCAGCCGCCGGCCAGCGCCCGCCCGAGACGACAAAGTTGTTGCAGCTTGGAACGGTCTGGCCATCACCGCTCTGGTGGAGGCCGGTGGCATCCTGCAGAAACCGGCCTGGATTGCCGCTGCGCAACGCTGTGGGCAACTGTTATCTGACCTGCATGTGCAGGTCGATGGCGCTCAGACCAAGGTGGCGCGCGTCTCGCGTGACGGTTTGGTCGGTGATCCACCCGGTGTCTTGGAGGACTACGGCGCGGTAGCCAATGCCTTTCTCTCCCTCTACCAGGCCACCGGTGAAGAGGCCTGGTTCTCCCGTGCGCGGCACCTGCTCGCCGCGGCGATGCACCGGTTCTATCCCGACGAGGGCTTTACTGATGTCGACGCGTCCGCCACACCGCTCGTGGTGGCCGTGACCGATGTGGCCGACAACGCCTACCCCAGTGGCACCTCTTCGATCCTGGAAGCGCTGGTAACAGCTGGCACGCTCGCCCCTGACACAGACCTGCTGGCAGTCGCCGACGCCCAGCTAGCAAAGTTGGCACCGGCCGCCGGCCAGCAGCCCCGATTCGCCGGACTGTTGCTCGCCACCATGACTGCCCGCAGCACGGGTCCGGCAGAGGTGAAGCTTTCGACAAAGGCCGAACCTCCCCTTCGCCTTGTCACCAACCTGAGTACCCGGCCTGGCCTCGTGATCAACCCGCAGACCGGACCCGCAGACTCGGCGTCGGCCCAAGTGTGCCAAGACAATGTCTGCCTGTTGCCGACCAACGACCCCGCGGCGTTGGCCCAAGAACTGGGGGCCCGGCTCAGCTGGGGTGAACCGGCCGCTGACGACTAACCGGACATTTGGTCGGACGGTCCTGTCCCTATCCCCCAGATGGCCTAATGATGCGTTGGTCGCCGCGCCATCGGACCCCCGCCCAGATACTCATAAAACACGGGACTGTTTGCCGAACTTAGGGGTTGTGCCGCCATGATCGAAAAGCTTGCGCAGAGTCAAGGTCGCAGTATCGGTTTTCGGGTGTCCGGAGATGTCTCCAAAGCCGACTACGAGGTGCTAGACCCGGACGTTGCCCAAGTTGTCGCCGAGTATGGGTCTGCCAACCTCTTGTGCGATTTGACCGATTTTCACTGGGAGAAGGCGGAAGCTTGGCGGTCGGACATGGACTTCGGAAAGAAGTACCACAAGAAGATCCATCGCATGGCAATCGTCGGGGACAAGCGCTGGGAAAAACTGGTCGCAGACCTCGCCAGTCCGTTCTATGCCACGGAGTCTGCCTTCTTCGCCACACAGGCGCAGGCCTGGGACTGGCTCGGGGAGTAACCATGAGACTGACTCGAGCGGTGCAGGGTGGGGTAGTTCTCTCCGCAGTGCTGCTTGGCGTTGGCACACCTGCAGCACTGGCCAGCCCACCGCAGGTCGGTGGGCAGACTGTACCCACCCCGACACCTACCGATCCGTTCGCCACCCCTACGCCCACACCAAGTCTGACCGGGCCAAGCCGAGACCCGTTTAGCGGGAACGGTGGCTCAGCTAGCACGACAACACCTAGGCCTACGAGTTCGGCGACCACGACCCCATCGGCTACTGCTACCGCCACTGCAACTCGAACGCCCTCTGCAACCGCGACCAGCGGTCCGAGCCCGGCGAACACTGGCGGGGAGACGCTCGCCCTAGGTCTGCTCGGCTTTGGCTTTGTCGCCGCCGGGAGTTCGGTCCTGCTGGTGCGCCGGCAACGGGGAGCACATCATTAGTTCCCAGGACCGGACCGGGTCGTTTCTGGCCGGAACCCCCAGCGATCCACACCTGCCGTGACCGCACCCATCGCAATCATCTCGGCCATGCCCGATGAGGTCTCCCAACTGCTGGAACATCTTTCTTCTGAGCGCCTAGAGCAGCCTGCGGCCGCCTCCGAATCGCGGGCACAACACCAGCTCCGAGTGGACCGCCGGGCCGGGCGCGACTATCACAGCGGCACCCTGTGGGGCACCCCGGTAGTGGTGGCGTTCTCCCGCTGGGGGAAGGTTGCGGCGGCGAGCACGGCCACCCACATGATCGCGCAGTACGCTCCTGCCGAACTGATCTTCACCGGGGTGGCCGGCGCGTTATCACCGGATCTGAGGATCGGAGACATGGTCGTTGCCCGCGACCTCATTCACCACGATTTGGACGCCACTCCACTGTTTGCGCGCCACGAGATTCCGCTGCTTGGAGTGTCCAAGATTCCCACCACACTTCACATCCGAGCGGGCCTGCAACGCGCGGCCGACCGGTTCCTAGCCGAGGACTTCGCCCGCGTCCTGCCGGCCCAGCAACGTAGTGATTTTGGCCTAGGGCAGCCAAGTGTGGTGCAGGGCGAGGTGTCCAGCGGTGACAGTTTCATCGCCGACGCAAGCCAGGCTGAAGAGATCCGGGCCAACCTGCCGCAATCGGTGTGTGTGGAGATGGAAGGGGCGGCGGTGGCGCAAGTCTGTTGGGAGCATGGTCAAGAATTTGGTGTGCTGCGCACGATTTCCGACACAGCAGACCATGCGGCGCCCTTGGATTTCCCGCGGTTCGTGAAGGAGATCGCTAGCAGCTACAGCTACGGGGTCCTCCGGCACTACCTGCAGGACCGAGCTCTCTGATCCTTCTGACCGCCCGCGCGTCCCCCGCGCCCGCACGCAGCCGCTCCGGTCAGCGTCGCAGCCGCAGGGATCCTGATTTACCGCTGGCATAGCTGCGACGCTCCTGCACCTTTACCCGGTACCTTCCGGGCTGTAGATCCAGCGTGCGCACATGCTTCTTGGTTCGGGTCTGGCTTTGCTTCTTTGTCCGCCAAACCCGGTTCCCAGACTTCCTGGTCTTGCGCTGCTGGATCGAGAACTTCCACTGCCGACCCTCCACCAGCTTGGGTCGTACCCGAACCCGGAGTTTGTCCCGCTTGCGTTTGGCACGTGCGGTCACTTTCGCTTTGGGCTTCTTCGGCGACTCGGTGACCGGGGGTTGGGGATTGGCGACGGCTGGTCGATACGCACTCACCCGGGTCAGCGGCGCCTCGTGACGCTGGGCCAGCGCCGCCGAACCGGTGCTGTTCGCGCTCGGGCCAAGCACACTGTAGATCGCGACACTGCGCAGGTTACCTGCTGCCTGGCCCCGCGAGGGGTCGGTGTTGGGGATCCCGCCAGTGACCTCTCCGCCACTCATACCCCGGAATGTGCCATCACCCCAACACTCCAACTCCGCACCCGTGGGCGCCCGATCGGTGTAGGACAGGGAGGGTGACAAGCCCAGGGAGCTTACGTACTCACGGGTTGTCAGCAGCGAGCCCGCCGGACCACTCAGCCGCTCCCAAGTCGGCAGGACCGCTGGCACGGCATCATCCACGCCGTCCAACTGCACGCCCGTGGGCATCAGATTGTTCTGGTAGGTGTAGCCGTCGGCCGCGGCCGAATAATCCACCAGATCCATCACGCCGGGAATGGCGTGCACCCGCAGATCAATACCCACGTCAAATCGATCTGCGTACATCGTGGTGGTCCGCTGGGTGTAGGTCCCGCTGTTGGCGCCAAGCACGGAGCGGATCGCCCGTACTGGCCCATCGATGTTGGCAATAAGTCCGCCCCCACCCCGAGAGAACGTCTCATTGGAGCGACCACAGGTCTCCAACCCAAACCGATTCTTGAAGCCGTCCAAGATGTCCGGCCCAGTTGGCCCTAGCCGCAACTCGTGGGTGAGCCACCGGTCGCTGAAGCCGAGCCGGTAGGTGCTTGTGCTCGCCCAAGATGTCTCAGGATTTGGTCCATTGCCTGTCTTGTACGTTGCCGGGTATGCCCCTGAGTTCAACTGAAACCGGTAGGTCACGTCGTCACGCGGCGGCAAGACCCGGCCGCTGGCCCGAAACAGGTAGAGAAACCGTTCCCCGGACAAGGCGGGGTGGGTAATCGCGACACGAATACCCGCCCCGGTCGTGCCTGGTGGCCGCATACTCTGCGCCGGAGCCGACAGGCCGGCGTCTTCGGCTAGGAACACCACTTCATCGTTCGCGTCCAGACCCACGGCCGGATCGGCGCCGGTGAGGGTCCTAGCGTCTGCGTACTGCAAGGTGGTGAACCCCGCTGCAGGACGATTGCGGATCTGCCCTGGATCCAGCACTTTGCGCTCGTCAAGCTGGACCGGGGCTGGCTGCCAACCGGACCCCGTCCAGCGGAATCCGGCCAAGTTCTCGCCGCGGACCCCGGCCAGCGACGACAGTTGCGCGCCGGTCATCACCACCGGGATGCGCGGACCAGCGGCCGCCGCAGCTTGGGTTGCGTTGACAGGCAGCAGCAACCCCGCCGCCACGACGCCGATTGCTAGTCGGGGGCCTACCTTTGCCTTCATCCCTCCAGTCTTCGTTGCTAGGCCCGGTCGGTCAACTGGGCGGAGGCGCTGGTCCGGTATTCGAGAGCTAAGCAGGCCGGGAACTAACAGATATCCGCTGGCACCACCCGAGGCAAGACTGGGCGTCGCCTACCAATCGAAATCTCACGGCCAAGCGGCGACTTGCTGCCGATCCCATACAGTGGGCCAAGAGAACGGGCGACGGCCGCACGTGACCCGAAGCGGCTCAGGATGCCACCACCGCGACGAACAACTCAGGGAGAGTCTGATGGATGCCAACGAAGTCAACGAAATGAACCAGCGGGTGATCAAGGAGTTTCGCGAGAACGACGGCCGGGTTGGCGGCATGTTCGAGGGTGCCCCCTTGTTGCTGCTGCATACAGTCGGCGCTAAGAGCGGTAAGGCCCGAATCAACCCCATGATGTACCAAAAAGTTGGTGATCAGTTCGCGGTATTCGCTTCAATGGGTGGCGCCCCAACCAACCCCGCTTGGTTTCACAATCTGGGCAAGAATCCCGACGCTGAAATCGAGGTGGGGTCCCAGACGTTGCCCGTCACCGCACACGTGGCCGATCCAGCCACCCGGCAGCAAATCTGGGAGGCGCAGAAGGCAAACTACCCGCAGTTTGCTGAGTATGAGGCCCGGACCGACCGCGAGATTCCGGTAGTCCTGCTGACCCAGCGGAACTAACGCGCGGGTTAGAGTTCGAGCGTGACCGAAGATCGCCCATCCGAACCCGCCGCTGCGAGTCCTCCGACTAGAGTCCCAGCCCCGCACGAGGAAGAGCCCGACTACCGATTCACCCTAGCCAATGAGCGCACGATGCTTGCCTGGCTGCGCACGGCGTTGGCGCTGATCGCGGGTGGGGTGGCGGTGGAAACCTTCGCCCTGAACCTGCAACCCCAATGGTTGCCCGGAGTCATCGGCTTGGTGGCCGTCATCTTGGGCGCCGTGATCGCCGTGGCCGGGTACCTGCATTGGGGTCGCGTGCAACAGGCGATGCGGCGCGGTCGGCCCCTACCGACGCAGTACGCCGCGCCGATGATCACCGTGGGGATCGTGATCATCTCGGTAGGCCTGGCCATCGGGATTTTGCGGTGAAGCCATTCACCGGAGACCCCATCGAGACCCAGCCGGAGCGAACGCGGCTGTCTTGGCAACGCACCATTGTGAGCCTGCTGATCGTCGTCGCCGTGGGGGGGCTTAAGGATGTTGCAGAGGGACAACCGCGTCTCACCATCGCGTTGGCGGTACCCGGTTTGGTGGCGCTATTCGTGATGACCAGTCGGCAACGACAACTGCGTCACGGGGCACTGACAGTCATGACCTGGCAGCCCGTGGTCGTGATGTTGTGTGTGATCGCCATGGCTGTGGCGCTGATCGTCGCGAGCCAAGTGTGACCGCGCCGGTAAGCCAACTCTCTGGCGGACGCTTCCATCCACGAGAATCCGGTGTGACACTGCGGCTCATTGGTTTCGCCATCGATGCCGTTGTCGTGCTCGTCTTTGTTGGCATTGGCCGTCGCACCCATGCCGAGCCCAACTCAGTGTTGAGCCTTCTTGGGGCGGCCTGGCCGTTCCTAGTGGGCCTCGCCATCGGATGGCTGATCGCGCTGTCACTGGTCAGCGCGTCGACGAAAATCGCGCCTCTGAAGTTCTGGGGTGCAGTCGTCGTTTGGGGAGTGACGGTGTTGGTCGGCATGCTCATTCGTCGTTGGGTTGGCGATGGCACGGCTGCAGCCTTTGTCGTGGTAGCGCTGGCAACGCTGGCTGTGCTGATGTTGGGGTGGCGCTTGGTGGGCCAACAACTGCTGTCAGCCCGACGCAGACGACGAACCGCCAGCGCCTCAGCACGGCCACAAGGCTAGGCGCGGATCACAGCGAGATGTCTGCGATCAGCCCGAAGTGATCGCTGACGGTTGTCTCGGCGATTGGCCGAACCCCCACCAGCTCGATACTGCGGCACTGCAGGTGATCTGCTGGCAAGATGTAGTCGATCCTGCGGTCGAATGCCGCACCTAGGCCCATGTTCGGGTTGCGATGAGACCAAGTATGGCCAGCGCCGCAGCCTGCTTGCGACCATGCATCGGTGAGGCCAGCTGCCAATAGCAGTTGCAGCGCGGGCGACTCTGGGGTCGCGTTCAGATCGCCGCAGAGGATCACGTCTGAAGGCTGCAGCGGCGCGAGAACGTCAGCGATGATCGCGCGCACCTGCCGGGCGCGGAGGGGGTCATCTTCGGGGCGCCAAGCCAGGTGAGTGTTGAGGATGTGGATGCCCCGGCCTCCGCTGAGCACCACCTCCGCAACCACCACACACCGGTGCTCGGGCCACCGGCCACTGGGAAGCCACAGCACTTGTTCCTCGCGCACGGGCAGGCGCGCGACAATGGTGTTCCCGGTGCGACCGCCTGCCACAATCGCGCCAGGCCACGTGGGAACCAGGGCATGTACTGCCTCGTATCCCAGTGGCTCCCAAGCTTGTTCGTGGGAGGAGCCAGCGGCATGAACAACGGTTTCCTGAAAGCAACAGACATCGGGTTGGTAGTGCTGCAGGATCGCCGACAACTCTCGCATCCGCCCGGCAGCATCGCCAGACAAGTTCCAGAGATTGAGTTGCAGGAGGCGCAGAGACCTGGTGCTCGCCACGCCACGATCCTCGCATTGAGTTGCTGCGCGGCTGAGCAGCGGCACAGCCGTTCGTGACGCCAGCCACTGGAACGTAGAACGGCCGGTGGCTATTCACATGCGAATAGTCACCGGCCGTTTTGGTTGGCTGAGCGAGCCGCCAAGCGTGTCAGTTATGCACAGCTCCACGGACCCCAGCCCTGGCTGCGCCAGAGCTTCCAGGCCATGTGGTCCTGTGCCATCTTGGGCGCTTGGTGGGCGTAGGAGTGGTACCGCGTACCACCGATGCCCCGCCACGTGCCTGCGGCGAATTGGTAGGCCCCGTAATAGCCGTTTCCGGTGTTAATGCCGTAACGGTTGTTGGATTCGCAGTTCCGTACTGAGCGCACTTTGGATGTCTTAGCCCACTTCTTGGACTGCTGAATCTGGCGCAGTTCCCAGTTCTTCAGCCTGTAGCGCTTAATGTGCTTCTTGCTGATGCCGAACTTCTTTGCCTTCTGCTTGGCAGTCTTGGCCTTGGCGCTGACGTTCACAGCAGTTTCAGTGGTCGGGGTGGCCGCGGACGCGCTACCCACGGACGCCAAGCCCAGGGTACTCACGCCGATCACGGCCGCGGTCGGTACTGCAACTAATGATTTCTTCAACTTCTCATCCAGTGATTGTCGATCCCCTTGCTCGCTCTAGGCCTAAGGCCAAGCGAACTCACCGAGGCGGTCCCGGGCTGTTCTGCCCGATGGTGCGGTAAGCACCTGAACACGGATATACCCGCGTTTCTCGACGGTATTCATCCCCGATCGAGACAATCAAGCGACCACTACGTGACATATGTCGCACACAAATGTGAGAGAGCGACGAACAATAGGAGTAGTTATGAGTTATGTCTGCGACACAAATGCGACATTCTGGGCACGGCTAGCGCTGCCTTAGTCACCGTCCAACACGGCATTTGCCCGGTTCGGCGGGTGAGACCGGCAGCGTACGCCGGGCCGGACTAGACTCGATGGGCCAGGCAACCAGGAGAGGACACACCACACTTATGTGCGGAATCGCAGGGTATGTAGGAGTCGCAGGGAATGCTGGCGTATTGCAGCGGATGAACGACACGATGATCCATCGCGGCCCCGACGGCGAGGGGATTTTCACCGATCACCATTGCGGGCTGGCGCACCGTCGTCTCGCGATCATCGACCGCGAGCACGCTGCCCAACCCATGTCCTCCGCAGACGGTCGATACGAGATCGTCTACAACGGCGAGGTCTACAACTACCGCGAACTGCGGGCCGAACTGGTCGAACAGGGCGTCACGTTCACAACGCAGTCTGATACCGAAGTGGTCCTAGCCGCATACATTGCGTGGGGATCAGCCGCGTTTGATCGATTCAACGGTATGTTCGGGCTAGCCATCTACGACACCCGGACCAGCGAACTGGTCATGGCACGGGATCATTTCGGCATCAAACCGCTCTACTTCGCACAACCAGAAGTCGCTCAGGCCAACGACGGTCGTGGTGGGATCGTAACCGTGTTCGGGTCAGAGTTTGCCGCAATTCTGGCCTCGGGCTACGTCCCCAAAGCCGTTAACGAGCGCATCCTGTTCCGGTACCTGAAGTTTCGCGCGCACGACGACAACCCCGAGACCTTCTTCGCAGGAATCTCACGCCTCATGCCGGGAGAGGCCATGCGGGTGCGGGCTGATGGCAGCTCCGAACGCTTCTTCTTCACAACCTTGGAGCAGGATTTAGAGGCGATGGCTGCTGGGCCCGGCGAGCCATACAGCGCCGCGAGCGCCCAAGAGTATCGCGACCGGTTGACCGAGGCCGTCCGGATGCGGTTGGTGGCAGAAGTCCCTGTCGGCACGGCGCTATCCGGCGGGCTAGACTCCTCCACCACTGTCATGCTGATCGACGAACTACTCGCCGAACACGCCGCCGACACTGAGTCCATCGGCAACAGGCAGCAAACATTCTCCGCGGTGTTCAAAGGGGAATCCAACGACGAGGAACGTTACGTGGATGCCGTCCTAGACGACTGCGGGCAGCGTATTGACGGCCACAAAATCAGACCCGTCGCCGATGAATTCACCGATGACTTGGCCGAGTTCGTGCGGGTCATGGAGGAGCCGATCATCTCCACTGGGCCCTACGCCCAGTACCGCGTCATGAAATACGCCACCGACCATGTCACCGTGCTGCTGGACGGCCAAGGCGCTGACGAGACGATGGCTGGTTACCCGCCCTACTACTTCGTTTATCTCCGCCAACTCAAGGCCCGCAAACAGTACAAGGAGTTGGCGCGGGAATTGCGGACATCGCGGGACATCCTGTGGCGGTTCGCCACACGGACCAAACGGGACACCCTCGTACGCAAGAAGAAGGTTCCCGTGGTGTCACTGCTGCAGCCGGAGTTCGCGGGGCAGTTCGCCGACGAAACATTCCCAGTGATCCAGGACAATCTGAAGCTGCGCCTGATCCAAGACATCTTCTACGTGAGTCTGCCAACGCTGCTGCGCTACGAGGACAAGAACACGATGAAGTTCTCGCTGGAAGGCCGCGTGCCGTTCTTGGACAAGGAAGTCCTGAAGTACCAGTTCGCGCTCGCGGACGACTCGATCATTCACGATGGCTGGAACAAACGCATCCTGCGCGACGCAACCGAAAACCTACTGCCCGCAATGATCAACAAGCGCCGCAACAAGATCGGCTTCACCACCCCGGAAGACGCTTGGTTTGATCGGTTGAAGTCCGATATCTACACCATCTTCGCCTCCGAAGAGTTCGCCGCTCGGCCGTATTTCGACGCCGAAGCGGTGCTGACCGCCTACCAAGAGTTCATTGCTGGCCGTAATGACACCGGGTCGATGCTGTTCTGGCGTTTCTTGAATGTCGAGCTTTGGCTCCGAGAGTTCTTCGATCCTCCCAAGGCCGAGGAGGTGGTTGTGGCGGCCAAGTCTGACCTGAGCGCCAACGAACACAAGGAACTGGATCTAGTCACCCCGGCCGGCACTGTGCGCCGGTTCCCGCTGCAGACCGGCGCGGTGCAAGAGGACACGGACATCGATCGGTTCATTCTGGAACGGGTCGCGGAGTTCATGCATACGATTGCGGACAACCCCGCCGCAGCCGCGGAGGTGAGCCAGCGCCCTTGGTATCTGTTCATTTCCGAGAAGATCATCGCAATCTCGCAAGGTCGATCCTGGCTCCTTACCGACATCAAACCAACCTGGTGGGCGCGCACGCTGAGCAAGGGTGTCTCGAAAACCCCCTATGGCATTGGGCTCGGCGCTCCCGAAACCATGCAACTCGCGATCGAGGAGGCCGGGCTGCCCCGCATCCTATGGGCCTCGGCTGCTGGTTTGGCCGGTAAGGCGGTCGGGAAGCGCGGCGTTTTCTACAACCAAGCCGGCAGTGACGTACGCGCGATCGATGGCCCCACCGCCCACTCGGCCTACCCATCGAACGTCTCGGCAAAGCTGGCTCCCAAGGATCCGCAAGCGGTGGCGCGGCGAATCTCGCGAGCTCTTCGTCAGCAACTCCCGGACACCTGGCAGGCGCACTTCGGCGGCACGGTTGTGATTGATGCCAACGACTTGGGTCGCAACATCCTGGGAGACGATACCGGGCTACCCGAGGCCACCCTAGAAAGCTACTTTGCGGACAATCCCTTGGGCCAGGGCAAGGAGATGACGCCACTTGCCGTGGTTGTGTCGCTGCCATAGCCAAACCGTTAATCGACGGTCACCTGGTTCGAATCTTGCTGGCCAACTGGAATCCACGATGCCGTGTGGGGCTCCAATCCGACGGACGCTCATCACCGCACCGTCTCCACATATCGGCGCGAAACCCAGTCCGGAGTTGGTGGCTCGCCGCCAGGCCGATCCCAATGTAGTGGTCAAAGTAGTCTCTTCTGCGCCTTCGCCGATGGCCGACCGTTGGTCGCCACTACGGCCATGCGAATGACAAGCCGCACCCGGTCTGGAAGATTTGCGTTCATGCAGGTGACTCCCACAGATCAGGACCTTCACGTCATCGCGCGATTTGGGGCAGTTGCAATCGCGTTGATCTGTGTGCAACTGGACTACTTCGCACTGGCGCTGGCACTGCCGTCCATGGCCGCGGAATTGGATGTTTCCTCCACCGAACTGCAATGGTCGATCAGCGGTTACATGATTGCCATCGGCATCGCCATGGTTCCCGGAAGCCGACTGGCCGACCTGATCGGTCGCAAGCGGGTGCTACTGCTCGGCCTCAGCATTTTTGGGCTGGCGTCACTGTGGGTGGGGTTGTCCCCAACGGCGGAGTCGGTGATCGCTGCTCGGGTGCTGCAAGGACTTGGCGCTGGCATCTACTTCCCAGTCGCCATGTCACTGGTCACCAACGCCACCAACCCGGTAGAACGGCCCCGGATCCTGGGCATGTTGACGGGTATTGCCGGGGTGGGCACCGCGCTCGGGCCGATCATCGGAGGCGGCCTCTCGGACACCATCGGTTGGCGCTGGGTGTTCTTCGTGAACGTCCCCGTCGCACTCATCGGCGTGGTGTGGGGGCATTTCCAACTCGACGAATCCAAGGACCCAGAGCTGAAACTCTTGAAGATTCGCAACCTAGATTGGCTGGGGGTTGTCCTCATCGCGGTGGGGGTGACAGGAGTTTCGCTGGGCATTGACGACATCGCCACGGCAGGATTCTGGTCCCCCATCACGATCGTGCCACTGATTCTTGGGATCGTCGCACTGGTGGTTTTTGTCCGCTGGGAACACCGCAGCAAGTGGCCGCTCATTCCCCCCAAACTTTGGAAGAACAACAAGTTCAGTGCACTGGTCGTGGCGGCCTCCATTGCCAACGCCGGACTGGTCGTCATGATCTTTGTGGCCACGCTCTACCTGCAAGAGGTGCAGGAGTTCTCCGGGTTGGTCGCTGGTCTGATGTTTATCCCCGCCGCGATCGGACTCTCGGTCGGTGGCCCCTTGAGCGGACGGATGGCGAGCAGGATTCCCGGTCAGCGCGTCATGACCGTAGCCATGCTCGCTGGCGCCGTCACACTCGTGGTCTTGGCCGTCACGTCCAATACCGTGATCTACCTGATCGTCATGGGCTTCTCCTCCTTCTTCCTCGGTCTCGGTTTCCAGTTCGGCAACATCGCCGTGCAGAGTGTGGTCAAGGAGTCGGAGGCTGGCACCGGGGCCGGGGTAATCCTGACCATCATGGTGACGCTGGGCGGCCTTGCGGTCGTCGCGGCGGCCGCGTCCATCAACATCGTGGGCGACGGTTTTCCCACCCAAGCGGCCTCCACCGTCACACTCCTGACCTGGGCTGGCGTGGTGGGTGTCTTGGGGCTGATCTTCGGACTCTCGCAGTGGCGCAAAGCTGAACTGCACGCCCCTACCGACCAGGGCTCTGAAGCGGCCTGATTGCCCGACCTTCACCTAGACGGCGCAACTGGGCTCCCTTCGCACCGCAGAACCCGCGACTCTGGAGATACCGCTCCTGCTTTCCATCGCGGCACGGGAAGGTAACGGCACTCGGAGGTGTGGTCAGATATGCCACCACTACAGGCCATTCGTACGGTGTGGAGCAAGTACGCCGACTTCTCCGGCCGCGCCGGTCGACCTGAGTATTGGTGGTGGTACCTGTTTGTTGTGGTCGTCCAACTGGCGCTGTACGTTCCCGGCTTCTTCATCGCCGCGTTGGCGGCCCCGGAACTCAACGCCGACGGCACCACCAGCCAGGGCGGTGGAATTGGCATTCTGCTCTATCTCCTGCTGTGGATCGCCGTCTTGCTGGCCCTGGTGATTCCTAGCATCGCTGTCCTCGTGCGACGACTCCACGACACCGAACGTTCGGGGTTCTGGTTCTTCCTCGGTTTTGTTCCCTTCGGGAGTTTGGTGCTGCTGATCCTTTGCGCCTTGCCGGGTGATCGGGGACAAAACATGTACGGGCCGCCGCCCGGCGTACCCGCAGGCTTTGGTCCAGATCTGGGGGCCGGCCCAGTTGGGCCCATGGGACCGGACAACACGCCGCTAGGGCCCGGACCCGCCGCACCAGACACCCCGGCCGGCTCAATCCCGGCCGCTGGCGCGGGCGCGGTTAGCGCTGGGGCGGACGCAGCAACCGGTGGCGCTTCCACGGTGGGGGTCGTCGGGCATCCAAGCGCCGGGCCACGCCCGCAGTGGCGACAGGATTTGCCACGGATGCCAGTGCCCCGCTCGCAACTATCCCCCGACGTTCGTGATGGAGTGGCTCCGTATCAGCCAACAATGCCACCGCCGCCCGATTCTGGCGGCGCAGCGCCCGCCCCCAGCGGCAGCGCGACACCCCCCACCGACCAACCAACGTCGTAGTCGTGGCGCGTCTCCCTGCAGCAGCACCAAGCGCGCCGTTCTTGATCAGCAGGCGTCAGCGGAAAGCCATGTCCTTGTCGAGCTTTGCGAACTTCAGGGAAGCCGAATCCAAGACGTAATCCTGCCGCAAATACCAGGGTGCGCGCGATCCCTGCTTAGGTAGCTCGTCCTTGGCCCGCTGCAGATACCCCGACGTGAGGTCGATGAGCGGTTGTGGGTCCACGTCCGCGGGCGGTGTCGGGGTGGCCTGGGCATAACCAGCCACATCCATCCGGTTGATCAGCCGGCAGAAGAATCGGGTAGAAATGTCGGTGCGCAGAGTCCACGAGGCATTCGTGTAGCCAACACACCAGCCCAGGTTCGGGACACCGCTGAGCATGACACCTCGATAGACCAAAACATCGCCAATATCGAGCAGTTGACCGTCGACGCTGACCTCGATGCCACCGCCAACGCGAATCTTCAAGCCAGTCGCGGTGATCACAATATCCGCCGGCAGCGACGCACCTGATCGAAGTTGAATCCCGGTTCCTGTGACACGCTCGATGTGGTCGGTGACCACATCGGCCTTGCCCGAGGTCAAGCTCTGAAACAGGTCTCCGTCCGGAACTAGGCAGAGTCGTTCATCCCAGGGTTGATAGGTCGGGTTGAAGTTCTTCTCCACGTCATAGCCATCGGGGAGTTCCTGCCGGACACCGGCCAACAGCAACTTGCGTGCTTGATCAGGGAACCTGCGACAGAAGCGGTAGAACGCGGTTGTGGTCAAGATGTTCTTCCACCGCGCCAACCCGTGCGCCCGACGTTCAGGCAACTTGTCGCGTAGAAAATCGCTGATGGAATCCTTGGAGGGACGATTCACGATGTACGTGGGTGATCGCTGCAGCATTGTGACGTGTTTGGCGTTGGGTGCCAACGCCGGGACAAGTGTTACTGCGGTCGCACCACTTCCGATGACCACCACATCTTTGTCCTGGTAGTCCAACTCATCCGGCCAGAATTGCGGATGCACCACTTCACCCTGGAAGTCCGCCAGACCCGGAATTCCAGCGTCATGGCCGGCCCGATAGTCGTAGTAGCCGCAGCACAGATAGAGGAACTGGCACACATACTCCACTTGGCCCTGCGGCGTCTGGACTGCAACGTGCCAGCGGGATTCCTGCGTGGACCAGTTCGCCGCCGTGACCTGATGTTGGTACTGAATCCGGCGATCGATACCGTACTCCGCAGCGGTGGAACGAACGTAGGCCAAGATGTCGTCCCCATCCGCAATCGCCTTCGCCTCTCGCCACGGTCGGAACGGGTAGCCGAGGGTGTACATGTCCGAGTCCGATCGGATTCCCGGGTACCGAAACAGATCCCAGGTGCCGCCGATAGCGTCGCGGCCCTCCAGAATCTCGTAGGTCTTGGTGGGGCACTCGGTCTGAAAGCGATAGGCAGCCCCGATGCCGGACAGCCCAGCACCAACAATCAGGATGTCCACGTCGCGGGGTTTCTGGGTATCAGCCATCTTGTCGTGCCTCCTGCCGAGCGAGTTCCTTAGCCACGACGACCCGGTCGTCGTTTGACATGTATTTCTCGGCCACCCGGCGGAACAAGCCCGGTGCCCGCGCGATCCCAGACAGCCGCTTGGGGATCACAACCATGTCTGAGCGGTGCTCGATGCCCCGCACGATCTCTCGGATCACGCTGTCTTTGTCGACGAGCTGTTTCTGCGCCTCTGACGCGCCACCGAGCAAGTGCAGAGCCGCATCATTGGCGAGCATTTCCTCCACCATCGGGGTCCGGAAGAACGTGGGATGCACCGTCCCTACGTCGATACCGTCTGGCCGCAGTTCCAACCGGATCGCATCACACAGCGCCCAAACGCCGGCCTTGGACGCCGAATAGCTGGCCCCCATCGGTAGGTGAACGAATGCGGCCATGGAAGAAATGGCCATCAGGTAACCGCGCGTTTGCTGCACGTGGGGGACGGCCGCACGCAGCGTACGCCAAACCCCATTGAGGTTCACATCGATCACCGCTTCGTAGTCGGTCGGATCAATGTCCTCCAGGGATCCGGTCTTGCCGATCCCAGCGTTAGCCACGACGATATCAATGCGGCCGAAGTGAGCTGCTGCAGCATCCATCGCCGCAGTGACACTAGCCAACGAACGAACGTCCACCTGATAGGCCATGGCGACGTCTTGGTCTCCCAGGGCAGCGGCTTGCGCCTTGACATCCGCTAGGTTCAGGTCAAGCAGGGCCACCCGCACTCCCTTAGCCAGCAACGCCTCAGCCAGGGCGCTCCCCAAGCCCCCCGTTGATCCTGTTATCACCGCGACGCGGTTGTTCAGCGGCCCTGTGCCCATGAGCAATCCTTCGATATTTCGGGCCTGGACCTAACCCAAGCTCCCCTCAAGTGTCGCGCATTCAGGAAGCAGGTGCCTGCTCCACGTGCTTCTTCAGTCCTTGCAACAGGCTGACCATGCCACGGGCATACTGCTTTCGCACCGCGAGACGATCCAGAATTGTTCCCATGGGACCGTACTTCAGGGTGTAGGCCGGGCTGACCGTTACCTCAGTCTCAGCGGCAACGCTGCGCAGCGTGAAACGGATATCGACGGATTTGAACGGCAGATTCGTTTCGTCGACGCGCATCGTGAGCGCTTCCCCTTCTTGATACTCCACAACAGACTCGTGCAGGTAGTTCTTTCCGCCCAAGTCACAGTACCGGGCCGCACCGAGACCCTCGGCCTGATCGCCGATCAGATGGGATTCGCGTACACCTGGGTTCCAATCCGCGATCGCTCCGATCTCGGACAACGCCGCCCAGACCTGCTCTTGCGGCGCGGAGATGAGCACTGACTCAGAGAAGGACCCCATCCTCTGATGGTATCCAGCGGCGATGTCGGCCGGACAACCCGATCCTGGATTTGCGTTTTCTACCATTGCACCGGCCTAGTTCCGCTAGCGTTTATTCGATGTCAGCGACAGTCGTGACTCCAGCAGAGCGCAAGCGCGCTCGGAACAGTGTCATCTACGGGTCTTCCGGAACTGTCGTTGAATGGTTCGACTACGGGCTTTACCTGTACTTGGTGCCGGTCATGGCGCCGCTGTTCTTTCCTTCCGACGACCCAGTCCTGTCGGCCATCGCGAGCCTCGGCGTCTTTGCCGCGGGGTCCATCATGCGCATCGCTGGCGGCGCGTTCTACGGCCGAATCGGTGATCGTAAGGGTCGCAAGCAGGCCCTGGTGCTCTCCATCCTGCTGATGACCATCCCGTTGGGCCTCACCGCGTTCCTACCCACCTATGCCCAGATCGGCATTTGGGCTCCGATCCTGTTCACACTCATGCGATTGGCGCAAGGATTCTCGGCCGGTGGTGAGTACAGCGGCACCATCGTGCAACTGGTGGAACAGGCTCCCACCAAGCGCCGTGGTTTCGTGGCTGCGACTGCCGTCCTGACGTCCGGTGTGGGCATCCTGTTGGCATCTTTGTCAGTCTCCGCGCTGACGACCTGGCTCAGTCCGGAGGCGATGTCTAGCTACGGCTGGCGGATTGGCTATCTGATCGGGGGACTGATCGGGTTGTGGGCCCTGGTGATGCGCCGGAAGATGGCCGAGACTGATGCGTTCGAGAAGGAGAAAGAGGATGGGACGGTTCCCAAACACCCCCTCCGCTACGCGTTGAAGAACCTGCCCGGCCCGGTTTTGATTGCCGCACTCCTCGCTGGGTACGGCGGCATCTTGTACTACGTCGTTCTGGGATTCGTGCCAACAATCCTGGACTCGTTCACCGAGATCCAAAGTGACGTGGCGCTCTGGATAACGACGGGAATGACGGTGGTGTACGCGTTCGCCACGCCTGCA
>JAHZKU010000086.1 GCA_022600255.1 Actinomycetes bacterium
CCGGACCGAGGCCGTCATGTCACCGGTCTTAGTCCAGTGCTCCTTGAACGCGGTTAATAGGAAGACCTCGTAGTCCATTGATAGGCCAAACAATACGGCGAACATCATCATCGGGACGTAACTCTCGATGGGGACTAGTTCGTCCAGACCGATCAAGCTGGCGCCCCAGCCCCATTCGAAGACGGCGACAACTACACCGTAGGCCGCCGAAATAGACAGCAGGTTCATGGCGGCCGCTTTCACCGGAATCACGATGGAACGGTAGGCGAGCATCAACAACAAGCCAGACAGGACGACCACCCCAAGGATGAAGTAGGGCAGGCGTTCCCCAATCACCTCGGTCAAATCCATGAATAGGGCCGTGGAGCCGCCCACATGAGGATCCATGGCTTCACCCGCCGTTGCGGGCGGGAGAACATCTGTTCGGAGCGTCTGAATTAGGGTCTCGGTGGCAGGATCTGCCGGGCCGGTGGTCGGAATCGCTTGAATGACCGAAACCCCACCGTCTGCGCTGACGAAGGGATCGCTCACACTCTTGATGCCATTGGTGTCCTTGAGAGTGTCTGCGAGCTCGGTCAGGCGCGGGTCCAAGGCCCGCGGATCGGTTCCCGCCGGTGGGTTGGCGTCTTTGGGGGCCGTTGCGGCACGGTTCATTTGGCTAACAATCGCGAGCGGCCCAGTCGAACCAGGCCCAAAGCCTGAGACCAACAGCTCATTGGCCTGGTAGGCCGTGGTGGTTTTGGGTAGATCGCTGGCGTCCGTCTGGCCGAATGACATTGTCAACATTGGCGCCGCGAGTGTTAGCAGAATGGCGAGTGCAATCACGGTGTATCGCCAAGGCTTGGTGGTCACAGCATCTGCAATCCGCGCCCACATGCCGTGATCTAGGTGGTCGTCGTTCTCATGTTTGATGTGGGCGTGCTTCTTACGAACGACGCGATGGCCCATCAGCCCGAGAATGGCCGGGACAAGCGTCGCCGAGGCCAGCACAGCGATGAACACCACAATGCCAGCGGCATAGCCCATCCAGGCCAAGAATGAGATACCAGTAAGGGCTAGCCCGCACACCGCCAGGATGAGGGTAGTTCCGGCGAAAACGATGCCAGCGCCCGAGGTTCCCGCCGTACGGCCCACTGAGTCTGAGGTCTCGAATCCTCGGGCCAAGAGGGCCCGATGCCGCACGACTAGGAACAGAGCGTAGTCGATCCCAACACCTAACCCCAGCATGGTGCCAAGGGTTGGAGCCACATCGGGGATGAGCACGACGCGGCCAAGGATTCCGATGATCGCCAGGCCCACGCCAACAGTCACGATGGCATTCAACAAGGGGATCGCCGCGGCCCAAGCCCGACGGAGCGCAAGCAGCAAAACGATGACGGCGGCGATCAGCCCCAGCACCTCGCTCAATTCCGTGGATGGTGAGGAGATGGAAGACCCCAGCAGACCGCCGAGCGCGACGATGTTGTTGGGCGCGGCCGCTTCGCCGGCGTCCAAGACTTCTTGCGCGATCTCGGGGCTGCCCACGTAGCGATCGGTCGTGGTGACGTTGACGATGGCCGTCTTCTTGTCTTCGGAGTACTGGCCGGGGGCATCTTGGGGGCCGTCGACCTTCGCGATGCCGTCGATTTTGCCAACGGCTTGCTCGACGTCCTTGATGGTCTGGAGACCGGAACCGGTGCTCAGATCGTTGTCGCCGGAGATCACGAGGGGATTCGCATCGCTCGCCGAGCCGGGGAACGCCCTCGTGAGCAGGGTGAGGGCCTCGGCGCTGTCAGTGCCAGCCAATGAGAAGTCCTGTTGACCGGCTGGCGGCAGCGCGTTGTTGATTCCATTGAGCCCGATCAAGGCCACCAGCCAGGCCGCAATCACGAGCAGCGCATGGCGCGCACACCACTTGGCCGTCAGGTACAGAATCCGGGTCACAGGTCGATTCTGCCGACTATCCCCTAGTTCGGGGATGAGATGCCCGAAATAGGTGGCTTCGGTGGAGATCAGCGAGGAATGCCGCACGTGCGACAGCCGGTAGCCGGTCGGATCGGTCCGGTGTCAACGGTGAAGGGGTAAACAAGGCGGGACGAATGGGACACCTGCTGTCTAGATACTCGGATTCGCCGCCCAATCACGACCGTATTCCCGCTAGCATCTGGCAGACAGGTTTTCTGCAGTATCTAGGAGTAGACCATGAAGATTCGCTTGTTGTTTGCCGGGGCGGCTGTTGTTGGGCTGGGCCTAGCCGGGTGTAGCTCGTCAGACTCCGATTCCTCTGCAAGCCCAAGTACGAGTGCGTCCGGTGTGAATGCGCAAGCGTGTGAGGCACTCGACGGAATCTCGAGCCAGATCGAGGCGCTTGGGGCGAACGATGGCACGATGACCACTTCGGAGGCCATGACTGCGATCGCTCAGGTCGAAACAGGTTTCGAGGAAGTGCAGAGCACCGCTTCAGGGCTGAGCGAAAAGACGGCCGATGAGATGTCGACGGCCCTGACCCAGTACACAACTGACATCGGTGCGCTATCCAGTGATGCTCCTGTAAGTGACGCGGCCTCTGCCAGCCCCTCCCCATCACCGGCCTTTACCGACACGCAAGATGCGTTGGTTGAGGCCTATGTCAAAGTGCAAGCTGAACTGGAGTGCTGATCGCCCTTCTATCGTCCCGGTAGTGGGATAGCGAGCGCTTCGGGCAATCAGAGACCGGACGCAGAATGCAGGTCAGCCCCATCGTCGTGGCCGGGTATGCCCTAATCCCCGTGGCAGCGATGGCGCTGGCCGCGACCTTGTCCAGCGCTCGGCCGGTATCACGACGAGTTCGCAGCCTTCTGCAGCACTTTGCTGCTGGCCTGGTGATCGCAATCGTCGCGGTGGAGTTGCTGCCGCAGGTTCGTGCCGCACAGCCCACCGCAGTGGTCGCAGGTTTTGCCCTGGGTGTGCTGGCGATGCTGGGTATACGTCGGGTGGGCGCCAGTTTGGAAAGGCGCGGCGAAGGTAGCAGCAGATCTAGCGCGCCGCTGCTGATC
>JAHZKU010000087.1 GCA_022600255.1 Actinomycetes bacterium
GAGTGAGCCAAACCGGTCCGATGCAGACCTGCGCCTTTGGGGGGGACGCTTCTCGGGTGGACCAGCCGAAGCGATGCGCCGCCTCAGCCTTTCGACGCACTTCGACTGGGTGCTGGCGCCTTACGACATCGCCCAAAGCCAAGCGCATGCTCGGGTCTTGTATGCCGCAGGGCTTTTAGACGCGCAGGAGCGCGACGCCATGTTGGCTGGGTTAGCTTCGCTAGCGCAAGATGTAGCTTCTGGGGACTTTCTCCCCAACCCGAAGGATGAAGACGTTCACACCGCGCTCGAAAGGGGGCTGATGGAACGGTTAGGGGAGGAACTCGGTGGCAAGTTGCGCGCCGGGCGGAGCCGCAACGACCAGGTGGCCACCGATTTCCGGCTTTACCTGCGGGACAATACCCGGCAGATCGTCAAGGACACCCTCGACCTGATCTCGGCCATCATTGATCAGTCTGAGAAGTATGTGGACGTGGCCGCGCCCGGATACACCCACCTACAACGGGCCCAGCCGGTTTCGTTCGGACACGAGCTGGCCAAACACGCTCACGCACTGCTTCGCGACGTCGAACGGTTGCGGGACTGGGACACCCGAGCCGCCCGGTCGCCGCTTGGCGCTGGTGCGCTGGCGGGTTCCAGTTTGGATCTAGATCCCCAGGCCGTCGCAGACGAGTTGGGCTTCACCGCCGTCCTGGCGAACTCCATCGATGCGGTGAGTGATCGTGACTTTGTAGCGGAGTTCTTGTTCGCCACCGCCATGCTTGGCGTTCATGTCTCGCGCATCGGTGAAGAGATCTGTCTATGGGCCTCGGTTGAGTTCGGTTGGGCCACCTTGGACGATGCCTACAGCACGGGCTCGTCCATCATGCCCCAGAAGAAGAATCCGGACTCCGCTGAGTTGGCCCGAGGCAAGGCCGGTCGCCTGATCGGAAACCTGACCGGTCTGATGGCCACGCTCAAGGGTCTGCCGTTCGCCTACAACCGCGATCTGCAGGAGGACAAGGAGCCGGTCTTTGACACGGTGGAGCAACTCGAACTGGTCCTGCCCGCAATCACCGGCACGGTCGCGACGCTGGTCTTCGATACAGACCGCATGACGTCCGTCGCTGACGGTGGTTTTGCGTTGGCAACCGATATCGCGGAGTGGCTGGTACGGCAAGGTCTGCCGTTCCGGAATGCCCATGAGGCGGCCGGCGCCTGTGTCGCCATCGCGGAGGCCCGCGGTGTCGAGTTGGTCGATCTCACCGACGCCGAGCTGGCATCGGCGAGTCGTCTGCTGACACCTGCGGTGCGGGAGGTTCTCACCATTGACGGCGCGTTGGCCTCGCGCAGCACGTTGGGGGGAACCGCGCCGGTGCGGGTTCGCGAACAGCTGGCTGGGTTGCGGTCCGAGACCGAGCAGTGGCGCACCTGGCTGGAATAACGCCAAGCCTCAAGGTGGTGCGGGTTGCCGCGTTCGGGTGGCGGGCCATCAAACCGGCGTGCGAACCATCACCACGTCGGTGGCCTCAACCGATCCCACCATGAAGGACTTCAACCCCGCCTCCACAAAGCCGTGTTTGGCATAGAACCGCTTGGCGCGTTCGTTGATGACACTGGTACCCAACCAGATCAGGTCGTGGTCGCTGCTGCGGGCCCGTTCAAGGAGCGCGTTCATCAACACGGGCGCATGTTGTTGGCCATGAAAGGCCTGCCGAATGTAGAACCGCAGAATCTCGATGGGTCGCGCCGCAGCAACCGGCACCGGTGGCCGCTGCACGCGCAGTGTGGCATAACCAGCGGAAACCCCATCGACCACCAGCACAAAGGTCGCAATGCCACTACCGGGTGCGAGATCAGCTCGAAAACGGCTGGGGGAGAGTTCTTGGCTGATGTGATCGGCGATGTCCTGTGGGTCCAACGGTTCTGGGCAAGCAAGCGGAAACGTCTCGCCGGCGATGTCCGCGAGGACTTCGGCGTCTTGGATGTCTGCGACGCGCACTGTGACGGTCATGCCACCCTCAGTCGTTGATCTCCATCAGTGCTGCCCCGGTGGTGACCGTCGCGCCGATCTCCGCGGTGATGTTTGCGACGGTGCCGGTACGGGGAGCGTTGATGGGCTGCTCCATCTTCATCGCCTCGAGCACTAGCAAGAGATCACCCTCACTGACTGAAGCGCCATCCTCGACAGCGATCTTTACGATGGTTCCCTGCATCGGGGCCGAAACGGCGTTGCCACCAGCTCCAGCAGCCGCACCTCGGGCCTTGCGCTTCGGGGCTGCCTTCTTGGCGCCGCCACCAGCGGATCTGATGCCGCCGAGTCCGGCCGGCAAGGACACCTCGAGGCGTTTGCCGCCCACCTCAACAACGACCGATTCTCGCTCCTGCGGCTCTGCGGGATCAGTGTCCGCGCCGGTATAGGGCGGAATCTGGTTGTCAAAGCCGTTCTCGATCCAAGTGGTGTAAACCGTCATCGGTTCATCTGGGTCGGCCGGGGCAAAGGCCGGATCATCGAGCACCACTCGGTCAAATGTAATTGCGGTTGCGATGCCTTCTACATTGAACTCGGCGAGGGCTCGGCGTGAGCGGGCGAGGGCTTCTTGCCGGTCGCGTCCGGTCACAATCAGCTTGGCCAGCAGGGAGTCGAAGTTACCTCCGATGACATCTCCTTGCCGGAACCCGCCGTCGACGCGCACGCCGGGACCACTGGGTGGGTCCCAAACGTCGAGCTGCCCAGGAGCAGGCAAGAAGTTGCGGCCTGGGTCTTCACCGTTGATCCGGAACTCAATGCTGTGTCCGCGCAAGGGTGGGTCGTCGAACCCGAGCTCTTCTCCGTCTGCGATGCGAAACTGCTCCCGAACCAGGTCAATTCCAGCGACCTCTTCCGATACGGGGTGTTCCACCTGCAGCCGAGTATTAACTTCCAGGAAGGAAATGGTGCCGTCAACGCCCACCAAGAATTCACAGGTGCCCGCGCCGTAGTAGCCCGCTTCTTTGATAATGGCTTTGGATGAACGGTAGAGCTCTGCCACCTGTGCTTCAGATAGGAAGGGCGCTGGGGCCTCTTCCACGAGTTTCTGGTGGCGTCGCTGCAGCGAGCAGTCGCGCGTGGAAACCACCACGACGTTGCCGTGCTTGTCAGCGAGTACCTGGGTTTCCACGTGCCGCGGCTTGTCTAGAAAGCGCTCCACGAAACATTCGCCGCGGCCGAAGGCTGCCACGGCTTCTCTGACTGCGGAGTCGAAGAGCTCCGGGATCTCCTCGATCGTGTGTGCGACCTTTAGACCGCGGCCGCCGCCACCAAATGCAGCCTTGATTGCCACGGGGAGGCCGTGTTCCTTCGCGAACGCCACGATCTCGTCCGCGGACTCCACTGGGTCCGGGGTGCCCGCGACCTGGGGGGCTCCAGCCCGTTGCGCGATGTGGCGCGCCGACACTTTGTCGCCTAGGGAACTGATCGCTTCGGGCGGGGGTCCGATCCAGTTCAGGCCGGCGTCAATCACGGCCTGGGCAAACTCGGCATTCTCCGACAGAAAGCCATAGCCGGGATGAATCGCATCGGCACCGGAGTCCTTGGCGGCCTTGAGGACCTTGCTGATGTCCAAGTAGGTCTCTGCGGCCGTATCGCCGCCCAACGCGAACGCCTCGTCACACTCCTGGACGTGCAGGGCATCACGGTCTGGATCGGCATACACCGCGACCGATGCGATCCCTGCGTCCTGACATGCCCTTGCAACCCGCACGGCGATTTCGCCACGATTAGCGATCAGGACCTTCTGCATTGCCGACCTCCAGAGCCTTCTTGGCACTTCACTTTTTGACAACCCCGTTCGTCCCGGCAGTTGGTCAACGCCAACATCAGGACCAGATGTCCCGCTGAGGTCTTGACCTCGGCAGAACGACCTTCCGGGATATCCCGCCCGGCGAGGCGATTTTGGCGAATCTTCACAGAGGAAGCGCAGCCCTTGTCATGATACCGGCTCCCAGCGTCTTGGCCGTGCACCGGAGCGACCACTGAAGTGCAGATCACATCACCTTACAGAATCCAGGCGATCCCCAACTCCGCGAAGACGGCGCGAAGTCCGGGTAACGATAGACCGATGACGTTGCTGGGGTCGCCGCTGACTCCGGTGATGAAAGGAGCGCTCAGCCCGTCTAAGGTGAATCCACCCGCAACATTCAGCGGCTCTCCGGAGGCGACGTAGGCGGCCAGCTCGGCCTCGCTGGTATCGCCGAATCGCACCGTAGTGCTGATCCCCAGACTCTGTTGCCGCCAGAACGGCTCAGCCGACGTGAGCGCCACTACGCAGTGGCCAGTAATCAGATCAGCGGTGCGATTGCGCAGTGCCGCCGCGCGGCGCAGCGCAACCTCGGGTTCGATTGGTTTACCGAGGCTGACGCCATCAACGTCCAAAACCGAATCCGCACCGATCACCAGCGTCGCGGGCCCCTGACTGCCGGTTGCTAGCAGGCGCTTGGCAACCGTGACAGCTTTTTCCTGCGCCAACAGCACGGCCAACTCCGCTGGGGACGGGTCGTCCAAGGTAGCCTCGAGCGCTTCCTCATCGACGCCGCTCACGGCGACTTGCGGGTCGATCCCGCTACTGCGGAGCAGGCGCAGCCGGCTCTCACTGGCGCTGGCCAAGACGATCCGCCAAGAACCCAGTTCAGTAGCCGGCGGGGTGGCCGCGGCCTTGGGCTGGCCTGGGTTCACGTCCTAGTCGAGAGTCGCCAGGCATCTGGGCCTGGTCGCGGTGCCGTGCGGCGCGCGCGGGTCTGGGCACTCCAAGCTGAGGCCGGAGGATCAGCAGGGGGCGCCTCGGCTCCTAGGGCGCTGAGCAGTACAGTGACCACAGCCAGTTCGTCGGGGGTGGGGTTCCCACGAGTAACTGACAGAACGGGCGCTGCGGCCGCAGGGTCTGGGCGTGTCATAGCGGGATGTTTCCGTGCTTCTTGGGTAGCGACTCCTTGCGCTTGTTGCGCAAGGCCCGCAAGGCGCGGATCACCTGGGTGCGCGTGTCATGGGGCAGGATCACACGGTCAATGTAGCCGCGATCCGCCGCTTGGTACGGGTTGCAGAGTGTCAGCTGGTAATCCTCAATCAGTTCTGCTCGTTTGGCCTCGGGGTCTTCGGCGGCCGCGAGTTCCTTGCGATAAAGGATGTTCACCGCGCCCTGGGCACCCATCACTGCAATCTCCGCCGTGGGCCAGGCCAGGTTGATATCGCCACCAAGGTGCTTGGAGCCCATGACGTCGTAGGCACCACCGTATGCCTTGCGCGTGATGACCGTGACGAGTGGGACGCTGGCCTCGCAGTATGCGTAGATCAGTTTTGCGCCGCGCCGGATGATCCCGTTCCATTCCTGGTCTGTTCCCGGC
>JAHZKU010000088.1 GCA_022600255.1 Actinomycetes bacterium
CGGCGAGCGCCATGCTAAATCTCCTGGATATTCGCGGCCGATCGACCGCGGTTGTGTATTGTTTCGCAAGTCCCGTCGGCGACCAACCAACACAGGCACACGGCACATGGCCGTCGTAGCAGGGCTAGCACGATTACCAACGAGATGCGACAAGGTTATCCTGAGTCCTGGCCGGGCTCAATCCCCCGTCGCGGATGACCGGATGCGACCTCAGAACCAAACTTGCTCCCGACGGCTACTAATCAGACCGTCGGCAGCGATCCAATGCGTTGTCGCAACAGACTGGCGACCAACTCGGGGAACGCCATTGGGTCCAACGGAGTCGGGGCGACGGCATCGGCTCGAGACCACGTCGCTAGCCAGGCATCGGACTGCCTTGCGACCAGCACCAATACCGGCGGGCACTGATAGATCTCATCTTTCAGTTGTCGCGTGATGCCCATGCCCCCTGCTGGCACCGCCTCGCCGTCCAAGATGGCCAAGTCGATGCCACCGGCGTCCATCTCCCGGATCACGACTGGTTCAGTGGCCACCTCGACGTATTCCACAGCGGGCAATTCCATGGTGGGGCGTAGACCCAACAATTGCTTGACGTTGTTGCGGGTATTCACGTCGTCGCTATACAGCAAGATTCGCAGCGGTCCAGATCCAGTCGTCATGGTTCCCGATCCTATCGGGATCGCAGGCGTCATGGATCATGCAGCACCAATCTTCTGGCCACGCGGGCTCTACTCACCGGCTCGCGTGGCCAAGCAGCCTCGGCGACCACTCTGCGGAGCCGAGAGAACGACCAGCCCAGCCGATATGGTGATGATATGGCGACCGAAGATGGCGGCGGACAGGAACCCGAAACCAACCCCACCCAGCCGCTGAGTCATGAGCAACCGACGGTTCAGCTGTCAAGCTCTCGTACAGCCGACCAGAAGCAGCCTGCTGGTGCGCGCTGCAAGCATGGCCACGACCAACCCCGAAACCCGACGATTCATCCCACTCTCGGCATGGTGCCCGCAGTCACAAGCGTGATCTTTGGTGGCATCGTCGTGGTGGTGATCCTGTTGATCGAGTTGTGGCTGATCCCCGCCCTCCTGGTCTGGACACTGGCAATCCTCGGCCTGGGGTTAGCGTTCTCAGCCATTGTCCAACTGGTCTTGGGGCATCGCGGCAAGTGTTGGTTCTACCGCACACTGCGGTGGTGGCTTGGGCCAGTGGGCAGCTTCATTGACCCATTCGAAATGGGCTAATGCCCCGCACTGGCGAGCCAACCTCACCACACCCACGTCCGCAACCGGCCATCTGGCGCGTGACGCCACTAGATGGCGCTGTCAGCCTTCCAGTCACTCCAGCTCTCATTCCAAACGGTAATCCCATTGCCGAGGTCCTGAGCTCGACCTGAGTTCACAACTTCAACGATGTCGCCGACGTTCGAATTCTGCATAATCCATTCCGCATTACCCGTGCTGACGTTGACACAGCCGTGCGAGACGTTGGAGTTGCCTTGGGAACCAACCGACCACGGCGCTGAGTGAATGTACTCCCCGGACCAGGTCAGCCGCATCGCGATTGCAATGGGGATCTTGTAATACTCCGGGTCTGACTCCGCCACGTCGGCGGTGAAGATAATGTTGCGCTCCTTGCTCATGAGCACTTTGATACCCGAACGCGTGGCATAACCAGGCTTACCAGTAGATACGGGCATCGTGTTGATCACTTTGCCGTTCCGCTTGAATGTCATGTAGTGGCTCGCTGCATCGACTTTCATGATGTTGGCTGAGCCAATACTGAAATCACGCGTGGTGTTCTCCATTGCGTAGGCCCCGCCGCCGGCATGCACACCCTTGATGTCTGCGTTCAGGCTGACCTTGGTGTTGGCTGGCCAGTACTCTTTGGGCCGATAAGACACGAAGGTGTCGCTGTCCCACGACCATCGCCCGGCAACCTGGGACTTGGCATTTGTGCTGACCTCCAGCCGGCGCTCGATGTCAGCCCGATTGGCGACCGGTTCACTGAACGAAACGGTGATAGGCATTCCCACACCGTAAGTCGATCCATCCCAGACGTTCGTCGTCACCTCGATCTGTTTCTCCGGGGTGAACGTTGTGAAGGAGTCCTTCGAGACGGTCTCTTTGCCTCTTAAGTCGACCGCAGAAGCAGTGACCCGGTATTTGGTACCAAACTCGAGGTCGGAGGTATTCAGCTTCCAGGCGCTGCCACCTTCAGCCAGCGTGCCGCCCACGCGGTCACCGGACTTCGCGGCCTTCACGACGACGTTATTGATCCGACCACCATCGACCGAAATCATCGGCTCCTCGTCGAAGGTGATGTCCTCACCACCAAAAACCGTCGAGCTGATGACAGCCTGCGATTCGGACCACGGGGCGGTGACAAGATTTAGGGATGGCCCGCAGGCGCTCAGAGCCAGCGCTCCAGTTGCTGCCAACGCGACTGCGGAAACGCGCACGCCACGGCGTGAGGATCGTTTAGCGCGGATTGGATGGGTCACAGGGAACTCCTACTGCAATGGACAAGGACTGACCATGCTTACGGTTAGTGCTTCGACAAGAACCGCCAATCACGCCTGACGAGTCTCTCCTGCCATTCTGCGGCCCCAGACCCACAGAATCCAATCAGAACACGTAACGAATCGATGAAACCGAATCTGGTTCCAACGCACCCTTACGATACGTCCGATTGAACCTAAATGCCCGAGTTAACCTTCCGAAAGCCAGTAATGGGACGCACACCCAAGCCGCGCGGTTCCCCGCCTAGTGTGCGTGATCTCCGGTGTAGTACTCCAACATCCATCCGGTAATCGCAATCATCAGAATCACGATTCCCCAAACGAACATCCAAGCGGCAAAGATGAAACCCAAGCTCACAACAAAAGCCGAGAACCCCACGGCTAGCGGCCACCATGAATGTGGGCTGAAGAAACCGTACTCTGGGTCGGCCTCGTCAACCTCTGCACCCAAGCGATCTTCTGGCCGAGGAAACACGGCCTTGGAGGTGTACAGCATGTAGAAGCCGGCAATCATGGCCAGACCGCCGGTGAACAGCAGCAACATGATGCCAACGATGTCCCGGGCCAGAATGCCGTAGACGATCGTAAGGCCGATGAAGAAGATCGCACCAAGTGCGAACAGCATTCCCTCGATTTTCATTTGCCGCTCCCTTCGTCGCCGCTCTGCTCCGCATCGGGAACTTCAGTGAGCACACTGGTTTGGGTACGACCAGGCACTGCGTTAGGGTCCTGACTCACCCCGGAGATGTCGGGGTGATGAAGATCAAAGGCGGGTCGCACCGACCGGATCCGAGGCAACGAATGGAAGTTGTGCCGCGGGGGTGGACAACTGGTGGCCCATTCCAGGGAGTTGCCCCAACCCCAAGGATCATCTACCCCGACCATCGGCTCCTTGCGCCAGGTATGCCAAACGTTGTACAGGAAAATGACGACTGAAATCCCAATCAGGAATGAGCCAATCGTGGAAATCTGGTTCATCGCGACGAAGCCATCTTCTGGCAGGTAGTCGCCATATCGACGAGGCATGCCCTCAACACCTAGCCAGTGCTGAATCAGGAACGTGACCTGGAAACCGATGAATAGGAACCAGAACTGCCACTTGCCGAGCGTCTCGTTCATCTTGCGCCCGGTCCACTTTGGCCACCAGAAATAGTAGGCGGCAAACATGAGGAACACGACGGTTCCGAATACTGTGTAGTGGAAGTGGGCCACGACGAAGTACGAGTCCGAGACGTGGAAATCCAGTGGCGGTGAAGCGAGGATAACGCCGGTCAAGCCGCCGAACAGGAACGTGGCCAGGAAGCCCATCGTATAGAGAAGTGGCGTATCGAATGACACCGACCCTCGCCACATCGTGGCTATCCAGTTGAAGAATTTCACGCCAGTGGGGACCGCAATCAACATGGTCATCAAGGCAAAGAACGGCAGGTAGACCGACCCTGTGACGTACATGTGGTGCGCCCACACCGCGACAGACAGTCCGGCGATGGCGATGGTGGCAAAGACCAAACCCTTGTAGCCAAAGATCGGTTTTCGACTGAAGACCGGAATGATCTCAGACGCCACCCCGAAGAAGGGTAACGCGAGAATATAGACCTCTGGATGGCCGAAGAACCAGAACAGGTGCTGCCACAGAATGGCACCACCATTCTCCGCCGCAAAGATGACGGTCCCGAACTTGCGATCGATCTCCAGCACCACCAGCGCAGCCGCCAAAATGGGGAACGCCATCAGGACCAGCACCGATGTAATGAAGGTGGTCCAGGAGAAGATCGGCATCCGGAACATGGTCATGCCAGGCATCCGCATGCAGAAGATCGTCGTGATGAAGTTGACGGCACCTAGGATCGTGCCGAAGCCACCCATGGCCAAGCCCATCAGCCAGAGGTCGCCACCGACGCTCGGTGAGAAGACACCGGTGGAGAGAGGTGCGTAGGCCGTCCAGCCAAAGGACGCGGCCCCTTCTGGAGTGATGAGGCTGAGTGAAGCCGTCAAACCGCCGAAGAAGAACAGCCAATAACCCAGCATATTCAGGCGGGGGAAGGCTACGTCTGGGGCGCCGATCTGCAACGGCATCACGACGTTGCCCAAACCAACAAACAGCGGCGTGGCGAACAAGAACAGCATGATTGTGCCGTGCATCGTGAACAGCTGGTTGTAGTGCTCCAGCGAGACGAACTGCAAGCCCGGTTCCGCGAGTTCCGCGCGAATCACCAGCGCCATCACACCCGCGATCAAGAAGTACACGAACGACGTGATCAGGTACATGTACCCGATGGTCTTGTGGTCCGTGGACGTGATCCAGTTGATGAAAGTGCGGCCCATCCGCGGGTTCTTCTTGGGCTCCCAGTCCTCTGTCACATCACGCGGTGCCGGCGGCGGCGTGGGATTGCTAGGTGGGTCAGTGAGGATTGTCATAGCACCCGTCCATCCACATTGGGTTCACCGGAGAGGCCTACCCGCCCGGTCTCTAGTTGTCCTGTCTGTCCCTTGGCGCGGAGTTCCGCGATATGCGCGTCGTACTCTTCCTGCGTCACAACGTTGACGTTGAAGAGCATGCGGGAATGATCCACGCCGCACAGTTCCGCACATTTTCCTAAGAACAGTCCGGTCTTGTCCGGCGTGACCTCGAACTGGTTCAACTTGCCCGGGATGACGTCCATTTTGAACAGCC
>JAHZKU010000089.1 GCA_022600255.1 Actinomycetes bacterium
GGCTGGCCCAGTACGGGGGCATGAAGGCCAACGAGGCCAAACGGCTCAAGGAACTCGAGACCGAGAACGCCCGGTTGAAGAAGTTGGTCGCTAACCAGGCTCTCGACATCGACATGCTCAGGGAGATCTCGGCGGGAAACTGGCTCTTCGCAGTTGAGGGTGTAAGGCGGGTCGGCGCGTCGTTACCGGGGTAAGAGTCGAGGTCTTCCGATGATGGGAGTTCTCACGCTGCCTATCAGGAAGACCTCGACGTGCCCGACGCTACCTTCGCTTGTGCTGACCTGACCACGTTCTGCCGCCTCGACGGCCTCGGGCTGGAGGTGACCAGCCAGCGCCTACGTCCCGATCGCGCCGTGCTGGCCTGCCGGATCGCCGACGACGACTCGTGGTGTCGGCGCTGCGGCGAGCAAGGCGCGGTGCGTGACACCGTCACCCGCCAGCTTGCGCACGAACCCTTCGGGTGGCGGCCCACCACGCTGCTGGTCACCGTGCGCCGCTACCGATCCGCAGGATGTGCTCATGTGTGGCGCCAGGACATCAGCAAGGCCGCCGAACCGCGGGCCAAGCTATCGCGGCGCGCTCTGCAGTGGGCGCTGCAAGCCCTGGTCTGCCAGCATCTGAGCGTGGCCCGAGTTGCCGAAGGGCTCGCGGTGTCGTGGAACACCGCCAACAACGCGGTGCTGGCCGAAGGCCGCCGGGTACTGATCGCCGATCCGGCCCGCTTCGACGGGGTGGCGGTCATCGGTGTCGACGAACACGTGTGGCGCCATACCCGCCGCGGCGACAAGTACGTCACCGTCATCATCGACCTCACCCCGGTCCGCGATAAGACGGGCCCGGCCCGGCTGTTGGACATGGTTGAGGGCCGCTCCAAGAAAGCGTTCCAGGACTGGCTGGCGCAGCGGCCCCAAGACTGGCGTGACCGGGTCGAAGTTGTTGCCATGGATGGCTTTTCCGGGTTCAAGACCGCGAGCACCGAAGAACTGCCCGACGCGATCGCGGTGATGGACCCCTTCCACGTGGTCCGGCTGGCCGGCAACGCGCTGGATGAGTGCCGACGCCGCGTGCAGCTGGCCACGTGCGGGCACCGCGGCCACAAGACCGGCCGCACCATGATGGCCGCGCTGATCACCACGCTCAGCGCCGGGGTTCCCAAGCCCCTGCAGGAACTGATCACCCTCGGACGGACACTCAAAATGCGGGCCGTCGACGTATTGGCTTACTTCGACCGCCCCGGTACCTCCAACGGCCCGACCGAAGCGATCAACGGGCGCCTCGAACATCTGCGGGGCTCTGCCCTGGGATTTCGGAATCTCACCAACTACATCGCCAGATCACTACTGGAAACCGGCGGATTCAGACCCCGACTACACCCTCAATCATGAAGAGCCCTCAAAGCCACCGGCTTGCGCAACCTGCCGTGTCGCAGCTTCTGGGCTAACGCCGCCTGGCTGGAAATCGTGCTGGCCGCCTCTGATCTGGTCACCTGGACCCGCCTGATCGGCTTCCGTGGCCACCCCGGCCTGGCCCGCACCGAGATCAACACCTTCCGCTACCGGGTCCTGCACGTCGCCGCCCGCATCACCCACAGCGCCCGCCAACTGCGGCTACGCCTCGACGCCACCTGGCGCTGGGCCGCGCAGATCGCCACCGCCTGGCACCACCTCCGCACCGCATTCGGATGACTGCCAGCACCTGACTCGACCGATCACGAAAGGCACACTGGCCCTGGGAAAGCCCGCCGGCGACACGGGGCCATCCAGCATGCCACCACACGAAAATGACTACCCGGCGACAAAATTCAACCGCAGAACGATTCCACGCCAGTTCGATGAAGAATCGAGGCTAGATGGGGTCATGCAAACGTCCCGAAATCCCACCGTCGACGAACATCGTCGTTCCGGTGATGAACTCTGCATCTTTAGATGCCAGAAACATGACAGCACGTGCGATCTCGTCAGGTCTGCCGATTCGGTTTGCGGGATGGTGCTCGGCTAGCATGGCCAACGCGTCCGAATCCGACAATCCCTCCCGCAGCATTGGAGTGTCCACAGCAGCCGGCGCCACCGCGTTTGCCCGGACGGCAGGCGAGAGGTCTAGTGCGAGTCCGCGGGTGAACGAGACGAGTGCGGCCTTGCTTGTGGCATAGGCGCAAAATCCGGGCTTGCTTTGAATGGCATGGATGCTGGTGATGTTAACCACGGAACCATGGGACAGCGTTAGCGCTGGCAACAGGCTTTGAGTCAAGACGAATGGTGCGTGTAAGTTCACCGCAAACGTTCGCTGCCATTCTTCAAGCGTCGCCAGCCCGACCGGCTTAACAATTTGCACCGCTGCGTTATTGACCAACGCGTGGCATCCCTGGTCACCCACTGCCGAGGTAAGGCACTTCAGGGCCACGCGTCGATATTCGTCCTCGGCGACAGCACGTTCAAGGTCAACTTGTAGAAAGTCATCACATATCCCTTGTGCGCCGATTCTATCGAGACCGACGACTCTATATCCGGCCTTCGAGAACGCGGCACAGATCGCTACGCCGATAGCGCCACTGGAGCCGGTCACGACGACAGCGCCGCTCATTCTGCGGGACTAATTTCGAGGGATCCAAACAACGCGCAAATCTCCCGATCGCTCGCAGGTGGCACCGCATCCCATGGGTTAAGTCTCACTGTGATGATCGAAGATCCGAATGTGCATCGGTCGAACCTCCGCAGCTCTAGGATGAACGACAACCGTTCGACGCAAGATACGTTGCGCGCCTCAGATTTCACTTCCCCGCCTATAGCCGACACTCTCGATGCACCCAACGCCACGGCACTACGCCCCGGCGATTTCAATCTTGTTGGTCGGTGGAGCTGGAATCCACAAGAGCCACTTCGACAATACAGCCATCAGGTCTTGCCGGGTACTATCTCGTTAACGGTGTTTCCGGCGGGTTCCATCAGTAGGTTTCGGCTGCCGGGAATCGGTCGCCGAAAGTGATCGCGAACGCATTCGGCGCGGGTTTCCACCGCATCGTCCATCGTGCCCTGCCAACGCCGGTCGGGTCCAGCGATCGGGTCACCAGATACAGACAAAAACAGACATTTCAGCGCGGCCTGCTCGGAGGGGA
>JAHZKU010000090.1 GCA_022600255.1 Actinomycetes bacterium
AAGTTCTTGGAACACTTCGCCGCGATCACCGATGGCATGGCCGATGTCGACATGTGGGAACCCAGCGATGGATTCTTCTACGACCAACTCGTGCTGCCCGATGAATCCCGGGTGCCGCTGAAGGTGAAGAGTGTGGTCGGTTTGATACCCGTGCTAGCCGCGGCCTACATTCCGGGCGTCGCCCACCTAGAACACGCCCAGAAGTTGCGGCGCCGGTTCTTCAAGTTCATGAGCAAACGCGACGTGGCCGACGCTGACATGGCCCGGTCCGGTTTTGTGTCCACTCATTGGGATGCCGACGACCAACACTGGCGCATTCTGTTGACCGTGGTTGATCCGGATCGCTTGCGTCGAGTGTTGGGCGACATGCTGGACGAGCAGAGTCTATTGTCCCCATACGGCCTCCGGTCGCTGTCGAAGCGCCACGAGGACGAACCGTTCTCCGTCACCATCGAGGGGGAGGACTATTCCATCAACTACGAACCTGCGGAGTCGCAGAGCGCCATGTATGGCGGCAACTCCAACTGGCGCGGACCGGTGTGGTTTCCCATCAACCATCTCGTCATCGAATCGCTCGAGCGTTGTCACATGTACTTGGGTGACGAGTTCAAGGTGGAGTGTCCTACCGGTAGCGGCAATGAGATGACGTTGGCCGAGGTCGCCGATGAACTGCGCCGTCGATTGGTGTCACTGTTCATTCCCGATGCGGCTGGAAACCGCCCAGCCAACAACCGGCACCCGATCTTGGACACGCCGGGTTGGCGCAACGGCATCCTGTTCAATGAATACTTCGACGGCGACAACGGCGCTGGGCTTGGGGCAGAACATCAGACCGGCTGGACCGGACTTGTCGCCGACCTAATCATCGGCCGCCAGGGGTAGCCGCGACTGAGGGTCAGCGCAACCGGCCCGGGCCGATATTGGCAGCACCGTCGCCGCATGCTTACCGACTTCCCGGAGACTTCACCGACCGTGCCCCCCAGAAGCTCTATAACGAACTTTTCGGCCGGGTGCTTGCTGGCCGTTCTGAAGCAATCTCGGTGGGTGTCCTGATCGAAGAGACCGACATCGCCGACCTGACCAATGCAGCCAGGCTTGACCCGGCACCGCAGGCGAGCCGGTTGCTGCAGAACCTCATAACGGCCAGCAGCAACCACCTGCGCGCTTTTCGGAGCCTGGCTTAGAGACTCCGCCGTACGAGACATGTAACCTGCCAAGCCAGGAATACGGCTGAGGAATCGCCAACAAGACCGGTCGCGATCAACCGCCGGAGTGGCGCGATCAATTATCGTGACCTTCCCCGGAACAGGCAACGGCCCGGCTCGTACTACGGCGTGGCTAAACACTGGCCAAGCCGTGAACCGGGCCAAGAGGCCCCAACTACCGGTGTCGAATCCCAGATACCGGCTACACAACAGGCAACGAGTGGGGTGACTTCGCAAGGATAAGGACTGCAGCCGCGAACAGTGCGCTTCATCAGCGGGCGGGAGGCAAGTGATGGCTAACACCGAGCAGCACCCCTACGCGGGCGCTCCCCTATGGAGCCAAGACCCGGCCCGAGAAGACATCGCAGTGAGCCTGGGGATGCGCATCGCCGCGCTATTGGCCGTCGCGTTCTTGGTACTAGGCATCTGGGCGTTCAGCTCGGCGCCGGTAACAACCGGATCGAACCAGGATGTCACTACTAGCGTGCCGCAGGTTGCCTCGGTGGCTAACAACCAGCCTGATCTACAGCCATAACTCAAGTGTGCGACCGCCGGAACAGCCGGTCATGGCTGCGCCCGCCCGCAAGGCCCACCAGCGATCAGCCACCCCTAAAGGATTGGGTCGATGACGCTGGACCGCGTGATCGCCGCCAATAAACGACCTTGCTGAACCAGTGCCGTTGGATACTGCTGCCGATTTGGATGCCGATGTCCGGCCAGCAAGGTGTCGACGCCCACCCGAGCATCGGCGGTATCGTCGTGGGCTCGTGCCACGGTTGCTGAGGTTGAATGGCGCCTCGCAGCTGAGGTACGACCATGGGGCTGGCTCAGTTGCGCGTCGGACAGCCCTTGGGTCCCTGGACAGGCTCCAGGCTCTGGCTCGGGAATCAGTCACTGAAACGAAAAAAGACCCCGGTGCCGACTTCCCCTGGTTGCCATCCGACGGACGACCTGAGAGCCCTGCGGGGGCGACAATCGCTGACGCAAAGAGGTCAGATCGCCGATCGCGATCTGCGATTCTGGCCAGTCGCGCTGATGGGTGCGACGGCCGATGCCCCCACCTCGTTGTCGCCGACCTGAGCGGCCTCGCGGATGAACGTTTTCTGGGTCATCGCACCGCAGTAATGCGGCAATGCTGGGGGGGGTTAGGCACCCCGCACCAGTCCGGCCTCGGGCGGCTGCTTTCGGCGCCGTCCTGCCGTTCTCGTCGAGGCCGGGTGCGGTCTCGGGTCAGCCATTGCCGTTGAGACTGCAGACGGTCCGCGGCGTCCGCTTGACCCGCCACTTGCGCTTCCAGGTGGCCTTGGGCTCGCCGGTGGCCTTGGCCACGATCCGCACCTGGATCCGCATCTTTGTGCTGCATTCGGGTCGAGCTTTGACTACACCCTTTCCGGCATTGCGCCAGATGCGGCACACCGAACGTTTCTGCTCACCTGACATCTTCTGCCCCTGGAAGTAGCAGTTCACTTTGAGCTTTTTCAACTTTCCGTTGCTACTGATGTCCCTAACGATTTTGGTCTTCTTCCC
>JAHZKU010000091.1 GCA_022600255.1 Actinomycetes bacterium
CTGGAACACACCGCCAGGACGCCACGTGTCGCGCTCCACAACACCGGCGAGGCCCTCCGGAAGAACCCTGGCAAGGTTTGCTGCGATCCCGCCTCCGGTGACGTGAGCGAAGCCTGACACCAGTTCTGCGCGGGCCAGCGCAAGGCAAACCTGGGCGTAGATTCGGGTGGGTTCCAACAGCTCCATGCCCACCGACTGGCCTAGCTCAGGGAGTTCGGTGGCGAGGCCGGGTCCGTCTGCCCCGAGCAAGACAGCCCGGGCCAGTGAATAGCCATTCGAGTGCAGGCCCGAGGACGCCATCGCAATCAATCTGTCACCAGCCTGGACCCGGTGCGGGCCGAGCAGGTTGTCGGCCTCCACAACGGCGGTTCCAGCGCCAGCCACGTCGTACTCGCCTGGGGCCAGTAGGCCGGGATGCTCGGCGGTCTCACCCCCAAGCAACGCACACCCAGCGAGTTCGCAGCCATACGCGATCCCGGACACGATCTGGGCGATGACTTCGGGCTGCACTTTGCCGCAGGCGATGTAGTCGGTCATGAACAACGGTTCGGCGCCGCTGACCACGAGGTCATCTACCACCATGGCCACCAGGTCTTGCCCGATCGTGTGGTGTTTCTCCAGCGCTTGTGCGACGGCCACTTTGGTACCCACACCGTCGGTGGCGGTGGCTAGGAGGGGTTTGGTGTAGTCCTTCAGGGCGGAGGCATCAAACAGGCCCGCGAAACCCCCAAGACCCCCCACGGTTTCGGGTCGTTGCGCTCGCGAAACCGCATCCTTCATTAATTCCACGGCGCGTTCGCCCGCGGCGACATCAACGCCAGCCTCGGCGTAGCTGCGGGGTGTGCTCATACGTGACCGGGTGCGGAGGTACTCGCGGCAGGAACACGCGATCGCGCACCAACGACGGCCGAACCGTTGGTCCCGTTCACCTGTGCTGATTGGCTCTGCCCATTAGGAGTGGTCTCAGCGGCGAGGCCCTCCAGTAGGTCCTTACCTAAGTGCTGTGCTTCGGGCAGTTCGATGGGATACACGCCATCAAAACAGGCCCGGCACAACTGGCTGGCGGGAAGATCCGTCGCTTCGGTCAGCTTGGACAGCGAAACGTAGCTCAGCGAGTCGGCACCAATCGACTCCCGGATGCCTTCGACGGTACTGATATTGGCAATCAACTCTTCCCGAGTTGCAAAGTCGATCCCATAGAAACAGGGCCACTTCACCGGAGGGCTGGCAATCCGGACATGAATCTCAGCCGCGCCCGCCTCGCGCAGCATCGCCACCAGCGCGCGTTGGGTATTGCCGCGCACGATCGAATCATCAACAACGACAAGGCGCTTCCCGGCAATCACGCCCTTGAGAGGGTTCAGCTTCAGACGGATGCCCAGCTGCCGGATTGACTGGGAGGGTTGGATAAACGTGCGGCCCACGTAAGAGTTCTTAACCAGCCCTTCGCCGAACGGGATGCCGGACTCCTGCGCATAGCCAATGGCGGCATAACGACCCGACTCAGGCACTGGAATCACCAGATCGGCCGCAACCGGTTGTTCGGTGGCCAGTCGGCGACCGATCTCGGTTCGCACTGCCTCAACACTGCGGCCATTAATCGTGGTGTCGGGGCGGGCTAGGTAGACGTATTCGAACAGGCAGCCCTTGGGGTCAGCGTCAGCAAACCGGGTGGAGGTGACTCCACTGGCATCGATCTTCAGGAACTCGCCCGGTTCCACTTCACGGTCGAACTCAGCACCCACGATGTCCAAGGCCGCAGTCTCACTGGCTACCACCCAACCGTGGTCCAACCGGCCCAGCACCAAGGGGCGAATCCCGTGCCGATCTCGGGCTGCGTAGAGGCTGTGCTCATCCATGAAGACGAAGGAGAACGCTCCCTCTAAACGTGGGAGCTCAGCCAAGGCCGCTTGGTCCATGCTCTTGTCAGGATGCGCCGCAAACAGCGCACACACTAGATCGGTGTCCGAGGACGCGATTGCGGCTTCCAGTGGCAACTCACCGGACCCATCAGCGAGGTCAGCAACTCGCACAGCCAGCTCGGCGGTATTGGTCAGGTTGCCGTTGTGGGCTAGGGCCAAGCTGCCGCCAGCGGTGGCACGAAACGTCGGCTGCGCGTTCTCCCAAACGCTGGCCCCGGTGGTGGAGTAGCGACAGTGGCCCACTGCTAGGTGCCCCCGTAAGGACTGCAGCGCAGACTCGTCGAATACCTGAGAGACCAGGCCCATGTCTTTGTAGACCACAACGTGGGAGCCGTCACTAACAGCCATCCCTGCAGACTCTTGGCCGCGGTGCTGAAGGGCATACAGGCCGAAGTAAGTCAGTTGGGCTACCGCTTCACCGGGCGCCCAGACGCCGAAGACACCGCATTCGTCTTGCGGCCCCTTGTCTCCGGGAAGGAGATCATGATTAAGCCGTCCGTCACCACGCCGCACATCATTAGTGTATGCACGAATCAGACCCGCAAGGAAACACCAACAGGCGACGCGCAGCGTTAGGGTGCCGAAGATCACCCATTAGCGCCGGATACGGCCTGGTCCGCGGCTGATACCGAATGATTCCGGGATAACGTCAGCTACTCAGAGGTGTTCTTCGCTGCGATCTCCGCGATGGCTTGCACCTGTTGCGCGGTCGCGCCGTTTACGGTGACGCTGACCTCAACGTATTCACCATCAACCCGCATCCCGGTGAGACCAAAAGCCGGAGATTGAAACGCCTTATCCGCACCGGGAATCTTGACCTTCTGAGCACCAATCTTGGTTGCGATTTCGGTCTCGGCTGTGGCGTAACTGTTCGGCGTGCTGTCTCGGACAGTTTTGACTACCGCGATTTCAGACTCGCCGCTGTACTGGCATTCCAAGCGAGTGTCCGTGGACGACGGCAACAACCGCCCCTCGCGGAAGGTCGGGGAGACCACCGACGAAAGGTCAGTGGCGGTCAGGACATCACACTTCGCGTTGTCCGCATTGGCATCTGATTGAGCAGTCTGGGTATCTGCGGCCGAGACACAACCCGCAAGTGCCATGGCTCCCACTATGCTGGCCGCACCAACCGGGAGCACTCTACCCAAGCGTGTCATTGCTGTTCCGTTTCCTAGCTGCCGTATTGGCCTGATCATACGTGCTTTTCGCACCTCCGAAAGGCCATCAGGCAAGGAGTGCCTGAGCCCATCCGTACCTGTGACCTGACTTCAGCAACACCAAGGTGGGCAGCCGCGCCAACCGCTAGGTCTCATCGGTGAGGGCTAAACCTGCGAGCACCTCGGTTAGGTCCGCCCGCTCACCACTGGCCCAAACGCGACCCTGTGCCACTGCGTCCCCCCACGCCAGTTCCCCTAGGCAGAGGCTGATGAGCGTGGTTGCATCGAGTTCCACGGTGGCCGATGGCGTGCCGCGACGATGGCGCGGGCCCTGAATCAACTGGGTGGCGCCATAGGGCGGCACGCGCAGTTCTACGCTCCGGCCCGGGGCCGCCCGCGCCAAAGCGATCAGCAACTCCCGGACCGCCTCCCGCTCTGCGTTGGCAAGATCGGTCGATTCTGGACCGGCTTCCCGTGCAGACAAGTAGCGGTATACCGAATCTGGAGTGGGCGCCATGATTCCACGCTAGAGTCCGGGAAGCCCGATGCCAAGACACCGGTCACAGCGGCGTCTTGCAGCCCACGCCGCACCGCACGCACGGGCGCTGCCTCAAGGATGCAGGCCTGGGCGCCGACGGGCGACCGATACCCAAGTCCGGGCAACACCCAGGAGCCGGGCAGTCCGGCAGTCCGTTGTGGCACACGTCCCCGGCACAGCAAGGCCGAGGGTAGGCGGCAGGTGCCCGCTACGACCTGCCGTTTGCTCAGCCCGGGGTGCGCTCGCTTTTGGCCACGGTAGCGGCCAACGCTGCGGTCAGGCCTTCGCCCGATTCTCGGCGCACTAGCTCCCGGTGCATCGCCAGTCCAGCCCGGGGGGCCTCGGCCA
>JAHZKU010000092.1 GCA_022600255.1 Actinomycetes bacterium
CCACCCTCCAGCGGACCCGTGCCATTCGACCCAGCCCCGTCGCAAGAAAACAATCCTGCAGCAATCAGCAACTCCACTCCCCCACTGGGCGAGACGGTTAGCGATTCCCCCGACTTACCCACCGTCACCGGCCAACCACGCGACACGTTCGCTGTGGGCGGCGAACCACCCGGCTTGCCACTGAAGCCAAGGGGCACCCCTCCCGTGGACACCCCCGCCAATGAGCTCACCCCGCAATCAACGCAGGACGAGTCAGCCATCTGCGTCACACCGAACCCCGGAGGGAGTCAGATTCAAGTGATCGTTTCGTTGGAGACCCTCTTGGGATTAAGTGAAAGCCCTGCGGAAGTTTCAGGAGTAGGCCCCATCTCCGCACCTTTGGCGCGCGAACTTGCGGCGGACGGTCGCTGGCGCGCGTGGCTCCGGAATAGCGCAGGTGCCATTGTCGCGACAGGTTCAGATCGGTACGTACCCACGCAGAGCGTGGCCCGAATCGTGCGGGCTCGAGAGCCATACTGCCGAATGCCCGGGTGCCGGATGCCCTCGGCCAACTGCGATCTGGACCACACGAAACCCTGGCCAGCGGGATCGACCACGGCGAAGAACTTGGGCCCACTGTGTCGCCGTCATCACATCATGAAGACCCACTTCAAATGGGGCTTACAGAATGACTCCCGCGTTGACTCTGCCCCAAGTCTGGCGGACCCGGATGCCAGCGAAACTGCTGGGCGGACAACCGTTGGTTCGGACACCTCTCAAGAAGAGGCACGATCGGTGGTCGATTCCCGGGCCCATCGTGCCCCGCAGTCGAGTGGGATCGACCAGTCCATTCCCCCATCATCCGGGGCGACCCGCGCCACCCCGGCGATTTCGCACCCTGTGGCCTTCGCCCCCAGGGCGACCAGTCCCTCGTCCGGGCGCGACGATCAACGCTCAACCGAGTTGGGAGCTGAGCGGGAATCTGCAACCGGCAGCCCAACGAACTCCGCCGGGGGCAGCCCACCAGAGTTCTCAGATACCGGACCATCAGATCCCGCCGCTTCCCGGATCCGGCCCTCTCCCGAAACGACGCTGGCGGGAACCGGTGTGGAGTCCGACTCCGATCCGTGGAGTTGGACTTGGACGACACCGACGGGAAAGCGATGCCCCTTCTAAAGAGGCGACGACATGCCCGACCCGATTCGCGGAAGCTCGTAGTTCCTGGGTCATGATGGAGGATGCCGTGGGGACGCCACCGTCGCCGGAATGGGAGAACATCCCCGGCGTTCGCCGAGGCATGAGTTTGGACGAGCGCAAGAAGCGGACGCGCCAGCAACCCAGGAGTTCTTCGATGACCACAGCTACCAAGGCCGACGATCCGGCGGTCGACAAGCCCACGCTCGCGCCAAGGCCAACCAACTCACTCTCCCCTTCGCGCGCGGGCGACTTCCTGACATGCGGGTTGCTCTACCGCCTGCGCGTCATCGACCAGATTCCCGAAGCTCCAGGTGAGGCGGCCGCTCGCGGCACCTTAGTGCACGCTGTCCTTGAGAAGCTCTTTGATCATCCGGCGCAAGAGCGCACTGAGACACTGGCGGCCGAACTCCTAACACCCAGTTGGCAAGAGCTCCGGGCGTCGGACCCGCTCACCGCTTCCGTGTTGTTCGGATCACCAACCGCTTGGGAGGACCACCTAGCCGGCAAGGAGCTCCCGGCCCCGGACGCTGATGCCGAGGCCGCTTTCGTGGGCAACGCCAAGAGCTTCCTGACCAAGTACTTCCGAATGGAAGACCCCCAGCGTCTCGAGCCGCACCAGCGCGAGGTGCCGGTGAGTGTGACTTTGCCTAGTGGCCTGACGCTGCGGGGGGTCGTTGACCGCGTGGACAAGGCCCCCACGGGGCAGGTCCGCGTGGTGGACTATAAAACTGGCCGGGCACCAGGCGAAGGCTGGGAGTCCAAGGCGATGTTCCAGATGCGGTTCTACGGGCTCGTTTGGTGGCTCCTCACCTCCGAGTTGCCGAGCAGGCTCCAACTGCTCTACTTGGGCAACGAGCAAACGCTGGCGATCGATCCGACTGAAGAGCAGTTGCTGGCCACCCAGAAGAAACTGGAGTCCATCGGGGCGGCTATCACCAAAGCCACCGAACGCCAGGAATGGCGCCCGCGCAAGTCAAAGTTGTGTAGCTGGTGCTCCTTCAAGCCGCTGTGCCCGGAATGGGGCGGCACCACCCCGCCGCTTCCGGTGGTTTGAGTCAGCCACAACCTGAGTCAGATGGTGCGGCTGACCGAGACAGAAACAGGGGTTTTTCCTAGGCTGATCCCATGAGTGACGCCCCAGTGCCGCAGCCGCCGGCAGATGAATCACCCGTTGCTGCGGCCGTGAGTGCCCAGGGCCTGACCAAGATCTATGGGGAGGGCGACACTCGAGTGGTCGCGTTGGATGCCGTGGACTGCGAGATCGGCGCCGGCCAGTTCACTGCTGTGATGGGCCCCAGCGGTTCCGGCAAATCGACCCTGATGCATTGCCTGGCTGGCCTTGATTCCATCACAAGTGGCGAGGTCTACATCGGCAACGTGGCCTTGTCTCAGCTAAACGACGCACAACTGACCCGCTTGCGACGGCAGTCCATCGGATTCGTATTTCAAGCTTTCAACTTGATTCCGACCCTGACAGCCCGGGAGAACATCACCTTGCCGATGGATATCGCCGGGAAAAAGGTAGACCAAGAATGGTTCGACACCGTGGTGCAGAAGGTGGGCTTAGGTGATCGTCTGACCCACAAGCCGACCGAACTATCAGGTGGTCAACAGCAGCGGGTCGCCTGTGCGAGAGCGCTGGCCTCCAGACCCCATGTTGTGTTCGCGGATGAACCCACCGGAAACCTAGACTCACGCTCGGGCGCAGAGGTGCTGGAGTTTCTGCGGCGCAGCGTTGACGAGTATGACCAAACCGTCGTGATGGTGACGCACGATCCGGTGGCGGCCGCCTACGCCGACCGGGTGCTGTTCCTAGCCGACGGTCTGATCGTGGATGAAATGGCTGAGCCGACCGCAGATCGGGTGCTGCAGCGGATGATCGCCTTCGAAGTTGCCAGGAGCTGATCCCGCGTGATTCGTACGGCCACCCGAAATCTGCTGGCCCATAAGCTGCGCTTGGTGCTGACGCTCCTGGCGATCACGCTGGGCGTCAGCTTTGTGGTCGGCACATACGTGTTCACCGACAGCCTGAACAAGTCCCTGGCCCAACTGTTTGACACCGAGCCCGCTGATGTTGTTGTCCAACCGGTGGATTCGGCTGAGACCAGCGGCGGTGGCGGGGGTCAGGCACCAGCGCTCACCATGCCTGACTCGATCATCAAACAGGTGGCCGAGGTCAATGGGGTCAGTTCAGCGATCGGATCGGTCAACCAGGTTGGCGCGATCGTCCTGAACGATGAAGACGAGTCGGTGGGTGGACCGAACAGTACTCCTCTGGGAGTCTCGTGGGAACCAAATCAGGACACCAGCCAAGCCACGCTGCTGGCAGGGTCTGCCCCCAAGGGCAATGATCAGGTAGCCCTAGACTCAACGACCGCCGACAAAGCGAACGTGTCCGTTGGTGACACCGTTCGGATTTCCACGCCACTGAAGACAGATGCCAAGAAGGAGTGGCAGGTTACGGCAGTCGTCGACATTGGTCTGTCCGGTGGCGTCACGGTTGTTCTGTTTGATCTACCAACGGCCCAGAAGTACTTGGTCGGCGAGGGCCTGATCAACCAGGTGCTGGTAACTGTGTCCGACGGCTCTACCCCAAGTGACGTGGCCACCGCCATCAATAACTCGTTGGATTCCAACAAGTACACGGCCATCACGGGTCAGGAAGCTTCGGACCAGCAGGAACAGCAGATTACGGATAGTTTGGGCTTCCTCAATACCTTCCTGTTGATCTTCGCGCTCGTCGCCGTCTTTGTCTCCGCCTTCTTGATCTTCAACACGTTCTCGATGCTGGTGGCCCAGCGCACCCGAGAGATCGCCCTGATGCGTGCGGTTGGAGCGAGTCGGCGGCAGATCCAATCCGGTGTGGTGACCGAGGCGCTGCTGCTGTCGGTCGTGGCTTCCACACTGGGCATTCTGCTCGGAATTGGGCTGGCCTTCGGGCTGCGAGCGCTATTCGATCTATTTGGACTGCAACTACCCTCCAGTCAGTTTGAGTTGGCACCGCGAACCATCATCGTGGCGTATGCAGTTGGCATTGTCGTGACAGTTGCTGCGGCTTGGATTCCCGCCAACCGAGCCTCGGCTGTCCCTCCGATCGCCGCGCTGCGTGCCGAATCAAGCCCCCCAAAGGCCACGCTCACGCGCCGACTGTGGCTAGGTGTCGCCACGTGGGTTCTGGCCTTGCTCTTCATCTATCTTGGCCTCACGAACGGGACAGAAACCGGGGTGGCCTGGATCGGCCTGTCCGCGGTATTTGGGATCATCGGCACAATCGCGCTCACCCCCTTCCTAGCTGCCCCAGCCTTGTCGGTGATGGGTCTACCCTTCCGCGGTGCCGTGGGCCGGTTGGCCGTACAAAACAGCAAACGCAGCCCGCGGCGTACGGCCGCAACAGCGAGCGCATTGATGATTGGCGTCAGTTTGATGTCCATCATGGTGGTCTTTGCATCGTCCTTCACTGCGACTGCGGATCAGGCGATCGACGAGGCCTACGGTGCGGACTTCACCCTTGGGTCGCCCCCGCAATACCAGCCCTTCGACTCCGCACTTTATGGCCAGGTCAACGGCATCGACGGTGTCGGCGAATCCACATTCATTCGGGCGACCACGGGCACCAAAGGTCAATCGACGTTCCCTGGCTACGGAATCGACCCCAGCGTCATGCCATCGATGATCAACTTTGAGGTGACCGAGGGCTCCTTGGCCGCCATTGGACCTCAAAAAGCGGCTGTGGACACTGATCTCGCTGAGACTAACGGCTGGAAAGTAGGCGACAAGGCCAACGTGACGTGGCGCACCGGGCAATCCGAAGTTGAGGTCGTCGCCCTCTACGAACCCGTTTTGGTGTTCACCGGATTCCTGACGGACTTCGCCACGGTGCGGGACTGGGGAGCACCCGCTGGCCAGGACACGGCGATCTACCTGAAGTTGGCCGAGGGTGCCGACGCCGAGCAGGTACGCACCGATGTCAAAACGGTCCTCGACAAATATCCGGCAGTGGGGATCCAGGATCAAGCCCAGATCAAGGCCGATATCCAAGACCAGATCAACCAACTGCTCCGGTTTATCTTTGCCCTATTGGGGTTGGCGATCATTATCGCTGTGTTGGGGATCGTCAATACGCTGTTGTTGTCCGTTGTAGAACGCACTCGGGAACTCGGCCTCCTTCGTGCGATCGGAGGCCTGCGTTCTCAAGTGCGTCGCATGATTGTGCTAGAAGCTCTCATGCTCGGTGTATTCGGGGCGATCATCGGGGTCGTCTTGGGTGTGATCTACGGGGTCTTGATGCAACGCTCCTTAGAGACCGAAGGGCTGACCACACTGGCGATCCCGGTGATCACACTTATCGTGTTCATCATCGCGGGGGCCGTGGCTGGCATGCTTGCGGCGATCTGGCCAGCGACGACGGCCTCCCGCCTGAACATCCTCAAGGCCATATCCACCGAGTAGCTACGCTGGGAGCCGATCGACGTCGTGAGACGATCAAGAGATGAAGGACTCTCGTTTCACGGACCTGCAATCACGCCTAATCGGTGCATGTATTGCGGTTGGGATTGCGGCGAGCGCAGTTGGCTGCTCATCGCAGGCCCCAGATTCCAGCCCAACACCCTCAGCGCAAGAGGGAACTGATTTGACCGTCACCATCACAAATCGAGGTCGAGTAGATGAGTGGACCTTGACGTGTGACCCCGACGCCGGCAATCACCCCTCGCCGCGAGCAGCGTGTGGCTTCTTGGACACGGCCAAACAATGGGGTGAGAATCCCTTCGAACCCACGCCTAGCGAGACCGTGTGTGCTGAGGTCTTTGGTGGCGAGGAAACCGCCACGGTGACCGGGGTTTGGGAGGGTAAGCCGATCGATGCCAACTTCAACCGCACCAATGCTTGCGAGATCAGCCGCTGGTCAAACGCCATTCCGCTGCTGGTCGTCCAAGGCGATTGAGTCAAAGTCTGGTGCCACAAACCAGTCCGATAGCAACTGCATGGTGACCCCGCTCAAATCCGGAATCACGCGACAGCGCTCGCCCTCAACGAGGTCGAGCCCGTGCGATACGGCCACCACGAAGGCGCCAGCGGCTTGAGCCGAGGCAATACCGGTAGGTGAATCCTCAATCGCGATGCACCAACGCGGATCCACACCAATGCCATCCGCTCCTTGCCGGTATGGCAATGGGTCTGGCTTAAACCGCGTCACATCGTTCGCCGAAACAGTCAGTCCGAACCAATCCGAGTCGAAATGGTTCAGGACCAAATCCATTAAGACGCGTTGCGAAGACGAAACCAACGCCAGCGGTACGTCGGCCTCGGCAAGTTCCGCCACGAGTTCCACCCCGCCTGGCTGCAACGCCGGTGGCTGCTCAGACAGTGCCGAAACCATGAGGCGTTCAAAGCCTTCTTCAAAGAATCCTGGGTCAGGGCGCGGTTGGCCGGTATCCGCGACGCGGTCTGCCATGTAGGCGCACACGCGTTCCGCCGACCCGCCGTGACAGTGTTCCTCGTCAGACTTTGTCCACGCCACGCCAAACTCAGCCATCATTGACCGCTCGGATGCCTGCCACAACGGCTCGGTATCGATCAGGGTGCCGTCCATGTCAAACAACACACCGTGAAAAGCCGGCCGGTGCGCTGCAGAGTGTTCAGTCATAACCCCGAGTTTCCCGGTTTCTGCACCGGTATTCCTGATGAGCCGACGGAAGTTAAGTCGCGTTGAAGTACTTGGCCTCTGGATGATGCAGGATAAATGCCGAGGTGGACTGTTCAGGATGCAATTGCAGCTCCTCCGACAGCGTTACCCCGATCCGTTCGGGCTGCATGAACCGCACGAGGTCCACCTGTTGACCCACATCGGGGCAAGCCGGGTATCCGAACGAATACCGTGATCCACGGTAGCCCTGCTTTGTGATCAACTTGGCTCGGTCGGTACCGTCTTCACCTGCAAAGCCCAGCTCCGCACGAATCCGGGCGTGCCACAGTTCGGCCATCGCCTCGGTCAACTGAACGCTAAGGCCATGAAGCTCCATATATTCCCGGTAGGAATCGGCCTCGAACAGTTTCGCAGTGGACGCCGAGGCCA
>JAHZKU010000093.1 GCA_022600255.1 Actinomycetes bacterium
AAACAAAATCGGTAACGGCGTTGGCTCGCCACTCATTGAGCGTCTGCTTGAGCAGCGACAGCGACGGCAACAACACCAGGGTCCGCTTACTCTGCAGCTTCTCGGCGATGAAAAGGCTGGTCAACGTCTTGCCGCTGCCGCAGGCCATGACGAGCTGGCCACGCTCGGAAGTCTCGAACCCCGTCACCACATCGCCGATGGCCTTCTTCTGGTGCGGCCGGGGTCGGGCGGGTTTGCGCCGCCTGGCCGGGCGCAGCTGCGCCGGCGACGCCGGCCAGTCCACGCTGGCGGCACGCAGGTCATTCAGCCGGAAAAAGCTGCTGCGCTTCTCCTGCTGCTGGATCGTGCGCTCGCCGGTGCGGTCGATCAGATCCGTGGTGGCGATGAGCATCCGGTAGGAGAACACCTTGCGGCCGGACTCCGACAGGAACTTGTCGACGTCCTTCTTCGACACCCGGTACTTCGGCTTATAGGCCTTGGCCTGAATCGCCCACAGCTCGCCATTGCGGTCCTCGGCGACCAGGTCGATCCCGGCATCACCACCCCACCGACCCGGCCAATCCCTCCACAACCACACCCTCTTCAACTCATGCGAATAGACCGGATCATTTTCGAAAAACCACTTACAGACCCGCTCAAACTCCAACCCACGGATGCGATCGTCCTCGGAAAGGCTCGCGTACAGCGCGTCGAAATCCCCCATGAACAGGCAGTCTAGAGCGGGGACGAATCCCCGGATCGCCGTGCGGACGCGGCCCGAACCCGCACGCCCCCCATCGCTCCCGGCCGCAGACGGCGCGGCGCGGCGCACTGGGTGAGGCCTTCAGCCGATACCCCTGGCGAGATGACTTATTTTTGATCGGTGCCTAAGGTTGCTTTGTCTGCGAGCCACCGTTGAATCCGCAACCACTCGAGCTCGATGAATTCGCCATCCATGCTTTCGCGTACTTCGCCAACGAGTGCGGCGAGAGCGGGCACACGATGTGCGAGCCGTCCGGGGCCTGCGAACTGGCGCGGCTTTCCCGTGAAGCCGCTGAAATGAAGTGTAAATGAGGCCGTGCTTCAAATCCGCCCCACTCGCGTGGGGATCACCCCATTGTTGCGGTGCCGTTGACGGTCACGGGTGGATCCGCCCCACTCGCGTGGGGATCACCCGCCGTTCGTCGTCGCGCTGATCGAGGCGATCATCATCCGCCCCACTCGCGTGGGGATCACCCCTTCACCGTCGCCGAATATCCAAGCGCGTGAAAGAGTCCGCCCCACTCGCGTGGGATCACCCTCCCGACCACCAGAACCCTTACGCCCCGGGCGGGTATGTCCGGCGAGTCGATTTGAGTCGTCGCACGGCTGCCGGCCATCCGTGCGACCATCGAGGTACGACTTTCGCGCCGAACGTAGAGGCCAGACGAGAGGTGTGTCAACATGCCATGGGACAGCATCCCAAGTACCGAAACCGGCGCTCGGCCTAGGGTTTCACTTGAACAAGCATTACGCGATGAGTACCCCGACGCAGTAGCGGTTGACGCGAGCCTGGCGAAGGGACGCGCCTACCTGGCCGTCCGTTGCAAGGACGGTCAAGTGCGGCCGATCTACTTGATCTTGGATCGCGAAGGTTTTTCGACCACGCGAGGAGAAGATCCGATCATGGCGAAGGAGTTGCCCCTCGATGAGTCGCCCAGCCGCTGGCCGATGAAGGTGGCGCAAGCGCTGACGACCTGGTCCTGGTGACGGGCACGGGCTGCCCGAGGCGCGGTGTTCAGTCGCAGTAGTCGCAGCTGCCGGCTAGAGACAGTAGACTCCGGGCCAACGCCCGGAAGGGCTGAGGAAGATTGAGATAGTTACAATGCGTTGCGCTTGTGCCGCGGCCACCCCACGAGACAGCTTGAAAACAATGCCAACCGAAAACGCGAAGAGGACTGTTCTGATCATCGGTGCCGGACCCGGCGGGCTGACCCTCGCCAACGCTTTGCAGCGGAAGGGAGTGGCCTGCATGGTCTTCGAACGGAACTTGAAGACATTGCAGCACGATATTGGCGCTGGTTTCTCCTTGGCTACCGGTCGGATCTGGTTGGAACAAATTTTCGGCCCCGAGAAGAAACACCGGCTCAGCAAGATCATGACCCCGGTGAACGAGTTCCGCGTGGTCGAAGACGAAGAAACCAACGGCGAATCTGAAGGTAAACTTCTCGGCCGATACAATCTCGGTTCCATTCCAAAAATCAAGAAGCAGTTGAACGGACCACTCTTGGCCGGGACAACCCGAAGCTGCTTGATGAATGTTCTCAATGACAATCTTCATCCGGGCACACTCCGCTTGGGCTGGGAATGCAGAAACATAACTGAAAACGAGGACGGAACGCTGACTGTCCGCTTTGACGTGACAACGACAGCTGGCGGGGAAAAAGAAACGAGAACCGAGGTCGGCGCGGTGGTGGTCGGAGCTGACGGGATTCACTCCAAAGTGCGCGAACTGATGTTCGGCCCGAGGACTCTGGGCACTTACAACCAGGCGGTATGGTTGTTGCTCAAGCGCAACATCCCGCCAGAAGTTCTCGATTTCAGCAAAGAGGAAAATCAGGCCTGTTGGATGCTCGCCACGAAAAAAGGATCCGGCATTGGCATCGTAGGGTATCCCACCAGTCCCACCGATTTCGAGATGTGCTACGCTTACAAACTCTCCAACGAACAGAAAAATAATTCAACACAGAACGGGAATGGAAGAACGTGGCAGTCCGCTCGCTACGGAAGTGCAGCATCGAGAGAAGAGGCACTGGAACGAATGAAAAAGTGTCCGGGAGTTCTCGGGAAGGTGGCGAGACTGGTCGAATCACCCCAAGAGCTGATCCACATTTCTCTCGGTGACGCGTCGCTGTCCTTGGATGTCGACGCATGGCACATGGGCCGCGTTGTCATTATTGGAGACGCTCCGCATGCCCCCACACCATTAGCCGGACAGGGATGTAATTCGGCCATCGGGGATGCCTGCGTTTTGGCCAAGCATCTCCACCGAGCCTTCGAATTGATCGACCAAGAACAGGTGGAAACCAACTCGGACAAGTTGATCAGCGAAGCCTTCTTGGGATACGAAAAGGAACGGAAGAAATACGGGGAGAAGGTGTGCAAACAAGGACGGCATCTGATCCGCAGCAGGATCGCGAACCTGGCTATGCCGCAAACCGCGAACTCGCCGCGCAACTTTTTCGAGGTCTCGGCTCGAAAGTGGCTCACTTACCTGATGGAAACCTTGATCAACACCTTCCCCGATACCGTGGCGCATGGAACAATTAAAGAGATCAAGGCCGGGTGCGGCAAAGTCGACTTCGACGGCGGAGACAATGACCAACCCCACGACCGGCATGGTCCCCGCCTGTGGACCATGCTCGGAGGAAAAGGTTTTGCCTCCCGGTCCGGAAACTAGAGGCCAGGACAAACTGGTCTGTCCATTATTATCGTTGCTCTAAACCGAGGCACCACGCTGCCGGGGAGAATTATGCTTACGGCAGACCAAAAGCAAAAATCATGATCACGGCCATCGACCGCGGCAAAAATAATCTCTTAGGTTTCACCATGGGCGGAAAGCTCACCGATGAAGATTATCGTAAATTCATTGCGATTTTCGAAGCAGCCATCGCCTCCTCCGGCAAGATTAGTCTGCTCGTTCAGTTTGAAGATTTTCACCTTTGGGATCTCGGGGCTGCCTGAGATGACCTCAATTTTGGTCTGTCCCACCGCAAGGACCTTGCCCGGGTTGCCATGGTCGGAGAAAACCAAAAAGAGGAATTACTGGCCAAGATGACCAAACTCTTCAGCTCGGTATCCCCCACGAAAATACGCTATTTCCCATCGCTCGAGGTGGAGGCGGCTTGGACTTGGCTAGAGTCCTGAGCCTCGGAAGAACGCGGCCCGGCAGATCCTCCATTTGACAGATGCCCCCGATGGGGGGAGGTTAGGCTTGTCCTCTGCGGCAGACGAACGGGGCCACCCCTCTGGAGTCCTCGTCCACCGATGCCACAGAGGGCTTCTGCTTACCCCGATTGACCTTCTTTTCGGTGCAACTGCCCGCAGGCGCAAAAATCGGCTTCGCGGCGGCGGTTCTGCGCACGCTCACTGCCGTCGTAGATCTCGTTGATCGGGTGGGCTACCCACCAGGTGCCCTTCGGGGACTTCGCCGGCTGCAGCGGTGCGCCGGGGCCGAGGATGCCGATGATCTCTTCCTTGGAGGGGCACGCCCGCACCCTGGATGCCGCCGACCGCGCCGGCTTGGTCAGCGCCTACCCACCGGCACACCGGCCAGGCGCAGGGCGACGAAACCGCCCCGACGTTGTATTGGCGCGGCGCCGGAGCCAAGACGTTCCACATCGACTACGCGTTCATCCCCGATCAGTGGTTGCCGCGGCTGGAGAACGTCACCGTCGGCTCCAGTCCGGACTGGATCGAATCCGGCCTGTCCGACCATGTTCCCCTGGTGCTGGATCTCTCCGACACCTAGCC
>JAHZKU010000094.1 GCA_022600255.1 Actinomycetes bacterium
TGTCGGCTCGGCGATCTTCATGGTCGCATTGAGCTTGTTCGGGGTGGATCCAACGGCAGGATCACGTCCAGAGGGCGGCTCCTCGGACGCCTCGGACAAGGAACAACTGACCACGCCGACCACCACCGACGAGCTTGACAGCCAGTCAGGCTGATCTGGTGCCCCGAATCCGAGAGTTACCCATCCCCGAGGGTCTGGCCGGTGAGCGGGCCGACGCCGCCTTGTCCCGGCTGCTGGGGATGTCCCGCTCCAAAGCGGTTGCGCTGATCGAAACTGGTGCACTGCTGATCGACGGGCAGCGGGTCACGAAATCGGAGCGATTGCCCCCGCAAGGTTGGCTTGAGGTGACCATCCCCGAGCCGAGCCCGGCCCCGCCGGCCACACCCGTGGCCGGACTCGACGTGTTGTATGAAGACCAAGACATCATTGCGGTCGACAAGCCGGTAGGCGTCGCTGCCCATGGCTCTCCCGGTTGGTCCGGACCAACTGTGGTCTCCGGGTTGGCGGCGCAAGGTGTGCAGTTGGCCGCGGCGGGTGTGGCTGAGCGGCCCGGGATCGTGCATCGTCTGGATGTGGGCACCAGTGGCGTCATGGTGGTGGCCAAGAGCAATGCGGCCTACTCCGAGCTCAAACGACAGTTCAAGGAACGCACGACAACCAAGCGCTACCACGCCGTTGTGCAGGGCCTGCTGGATCCCGCCTCCGGGACGATCGACGCTCCCGTTGGCCGGGACCGTCGCCATGACTATCGGTTCGCGGTGACCCGGGACGGTAAGCCTGCGGTTACGCACTACGAGACCTTGGAAGCCTTTCACTTCGGAAGTTTGGTGGCCGTCCAATTGGAGACGGGTAGAACCCACCAGATTCGGGTGCATATGGCGGCCATGCGGCACCCTTGTGTCGGCGACCTGACATATGGCGCTGACCCGACTCTGGCCGACAAATTGAAACTGCAGCGCCAGTGGCTCCACGCCACCGAACTCACCGTGCAGCACCCGGCTACGGCCGAAGACATCACGTTTTCCAGCCCCTATCCCGACGACCTACGCCGGGCGCTTGCGACCCTGTCGGGTACAACGTACGACGAATAGGAATGTCGGGCGTGCCATGAACTGATGGGCGCGCAGTCGGGTTAGAGTCGTGTGTGGTTGTTGCGGTGCGTGCAGTGGAGGGGAGTAAGGCGTGAAAAAGGACTCCTTCGCCCATCTACACGTGCACACCGAGTACTCCATGTTGGATGGTGCCGCTCGGCTCGATGATCTGGTCGCGGAGGTTGCCAAGGTCGGGCAATCTGCGGTCGCCATGACCGATCACGGCAATGTCTACGGGGCCTTTGAGTTCTACAAGAAGGCCACCGCCGCAGGCGTCAAACCGATCATTGGCATTGAGGGCTATTACGCACCCCAGGGTCGCCAGGAACGGGTTCGGTTCGACTTCGGTGGCGGGTATGACGACGCCACAGCCAAGATCGACAGCAGCAAAGGCCAGTTCCCCTACACACATATGACGTTGTGGGCCGAGAACAACACGGGCCTGCAGAACCTCTTCCGGCTTTCCAGCAAGTCCAGTATCGAGGGTTACTACTTCAAGCCCCGGATCGATCGGGAGTTGTTGGAGCGGCACGGCAAAGGAATCATCGCCACCACGGGGTGCCCATCGGGGGAGGTGAACCGGTGGCTGCAGGCAGGCAACTATCAGGCCGCACTGCAGGCCGCCGCCGACTACCGCGACATACTTGGTCCCGAGAACTACTTCTGCGAACTGATGGACCACGAGATCGCCATTGAACGCAAGTTCCGTGATGATCTGCTCAAGATCGCCAAGACGCTGTCCCTGCCCTTAGTGGCCACCAACGACACTCACTATGTCGGCCCAGACGACTGGAAGATGCACGACGCGTTCTTATGCGTGGGCACCAAGAGCCTGATCACCGACGAGAAGCGGTTTCGGTTCGACAGCCACGATTTCTACATCAAGTCGGCAGAACAGATGCGTCACCTGTGGCGCGACTACCCGGAAGCCTGTGACAACACCCTGCTGATTGCGGAGCGCTGCAACGTCTCGTTCAACGAGAAGGCCGACTTGATGCCGCAGTTCCCGATTCCCGATGGTTACGACGAACAGTCGTTTCTAGTGGCGGAGGTCGAACGTGGGCTGGCGAGTCGGTTCAGCCCCGAACCAGTGCCCGAACAGCATCGCAAGCAGGCTGAGTATGAACTGCAAGTCATCAATCAGATGGGGTATCCCGGATACTTCCTGGTGACCGCAGACCTAGTGCGTTATGCCAAAGAGAACGGGATTCGGGTGGGTCCTGGCCGCGGTTCGGCGGCGGGGGCCATCATCGCTTGGGCTTTGGGAATCACCGAGTTGGATCCCATCGCCCACGGCTTGTTGTTCGAACGCTTCCTGAATCCAGAACGTGTTTCGATGCCTGACATCGATATGGACTTCGACGAGCGTCGTCGTGGTGAGGTGATTCGGTATGCCACCCAGAAGTACGGGTCCGATCACGTTGCCCAGATCGTCACCTACGGGACCATCAAGGCCAAAGCGGCCATCAAAGACTCAGCGCGTGTCCTTGGCCAGCCCTTCAGCCTGAGCGACCGGATCACCAAGGCGATGCCGCCGGCCGTCATGGGCAAGGACATCCCGCTTGCTGGCATCTTCGACAAAAGCCACGCGCGCTATTCCGAGGCTGGTGAGTTCCGCGAACTCTACGGCAGTGAGTCGGCCGTCAAAGAAGTCGTGGATACTGCGCTGGGGCTAGAGGGTCTTAAGCGTCATGTCGGCGTCCACGCGGCTGGCGTCATCTTGTCTCGAGAGCCGTTGGCCGATGTGATTCCGCTCTGGCAGCGCGACGACGGATCCGTCATCACCCAGTTCGATATGAACGTCTGCGAGACCTTGGGTCTGCTGAAGATGGACTTCCTCGGGTTGCGCAACCTGACAGTGATCGACGATTGCCTGCGCGATGTGGCGATCAATACCGGTGAAGAGTTGGTGCTGGAGGAGCTCCCACTCGACGACCGACCCACCTACGAACTCTTGTCCCGAGGCGACACACTGGGGGTGTTCCAACTCGATGGTGGGCCAATGCGTTCGCTCCTACGATCGATGGCGCCAGACAACTTCGAGGACATTTCCGCTGTACTTGCGCTCTATCGGCCTGGTCCTATGGGCGCCAACGCCCATAATGACTACGCGGACCGCAAGAACGCCCGCAAGCCGGTGGAGCCGATTCACCCGGAGTTGGCGGAGCCACTCGCCGAGATCCTAGGCGACACCTACGGTCTGATTGTTTACCAGGAACAGGTCATGGCAATCGCGCAGAAAGTGGCTGGCTACTCGTTGGGTAAAGCCGATCTACTACGTCGGGCGATGGGCAAGAAGAAGAAGGAGATTCTCGACAAGGAGTTTGCGCCGTTCTCCGAAGGGATGCGGGAGAACGGGTATTCCCAGCAAGCCATCGACAAGCTGTGGGAGATCCTTGTTCCGTTCTCGGACTACGCGTTTAACAAGGCGCACACGGCCGGATACGGGTTGGTGGCCTACTGGACGGGTTACCTTAAGGCCAACTATCCCTCCGAATACATGGCGGCCCTGCTGACGAGCGTCAAAGACGACAAGGACAAGTCCGCGATCTACCTGAACGAGTGTCGGCGGATGGGCATCAAAGTGCTGCCCCCAGACATCAATGAGTCAGATTCAGATTTCACGCCCCGTGGCGGTGACATCCGTTTTGGCCTCTCCGCGATCCGCAACGTGGGGGAGGCGTTGGTAGCGTCCGTGCTCCGGACACGAGCCGAACATGGCCGATTCGCCGATTTTGTTGACTTCATCTCGGCGGTAGAAATTGGGGTCTGCAATCGCAGAGTCATTGAATCACTGATCAAGGCAGGCGCGTTCGACTCCCTCGGCCACACACGTAAGGGCCTCTCCCTCGTGCATGAGCCGATCATCGACGCTTTTGTGGAGACCAAGCGAGCCGAGGCCCAGGGACAATACGATCTGTTCGGCGCTGACCCCACCGACGCGGCGGGGCCGAGTATCAGTGTGCTGCCCGAGATTTCGTTGGCGGAATGGGACAAGAGTCCGCTGCTGGCGGCGGAGCGCGAGATGCTCGGCTTGTATGTCAGTGATCACCCGCTCAACGGGGTGGAGCACCTGCTTCGCAACTCCACAGACTTTCCCCTCGTGCAACTTTATGGAGAGGACCAGCGCGGCGGCATCGCCACGATCGGTGGTCTCGTTTCGGCTGTGCAACGAAAAGTCACGCGGGAACGCGGCGAACCCTGGGCGCTGGTGACCTTGGAGGATCTGGACGCCTCTGTGGAGATTGCCGTGTTTCCCCGCACGTACGCGCCCATCAGCGCGGATCTGATTGAGGACAAGGTGGCGCTCTTCAAGGTGCGCATTGATCGTCGTGACGATGACGCTCTGAAACTGGTCGCGATGGATGCAACGTTTCCCAACCTGGCTGAAGAGAACCGGTCACCGATTCGGGTGACAATGCCAGTTACCAAGTGTGTACCGCCCGTCGTGGATCAGTTGAAGGACACCTTGACCGGGCACCCCGGACCAAACGAGGTCCAGTTGCACCTGGTGCACGGGAATCGCACAACCGTGCTTCGGCTAGAGGACCGCCTGCGGGCCACTCCGTCCGCCGAACTGTTCGCCGAACTCAAGGCGCTGCTAGGCCCGAACGCGATCTCTTAACTGCCTCAGTTGCATTTGAGTTCGGTCGGTACGGACGCGGCGCCATCGGACAACTTGGCTTTGCCACCGATGGTAGGCAGCGCCGGGTCAGCCCACGCGGCGCCGGGGGTGGCCGCATCCCCAGAAACGGAGAACTGCACGGTGGCAACATCCAGCACGGTGCCCGCCCAGCAGTAGTTGCCTTGGGATGCCTTCTGAACGTCTGCCAGTGGCTGGGCCGCGCCAGCGGTGGCGCCGTCTGCTGCCAGGGTGACAAGTTGGTTGTCCTGATTCTCGGCGCCGTCACCCGCGCCGCGGATCGAAAACACCAAACCATACGTCGTCGATGTTGGTAGGTCGACCTGCGCCGTGCCTTCCGACACGGTGGCGGTGACAGGCTGCAAGTCGGTGGACCCACTCGTGGGCTGTGCGGTGATCAAACACCCTTCGCAGTTGGCCACGTTGAGGTTCAAAGACGTGTCTGTCTCGGCGTCTTGGACGGCCTTCTCGTTGGGAGCGGCCGTGGGCGTGCCTCCCGTGGCCGTCGGCGTCGCTGAAGGTGTGGGAGTTGGGGCGGCGGCTGGTGGTGCTTCGGAGCCCGTGCCCAAGAAGAGAAGCGCGAGTCCGGCCGCGACCAGCACGCCGACCACTACTAAGACGATCAAAATCGGGTTGCGCGTATTGGGCATGACCCCATCTTGCCTTCCTTGTGATCTGTTTGGATACGGTGCCCCCGAATTGGCAGACATCGGGGTGGAGGCTGGCTGGGTAGCTAGGGCCGTTGGGTGATTGGTGCGGCGCGTGCGCCGGTGATGTTGATCAGGTTGCTCGACCGCACCTCAACGTCCAACCCGGGCAGTCCAGATGCGATCAGTACCGACGGTAGGCGAGGCATCGAGGTGTCGACCACAACTCGGACTTCCTCGCTAAGCCCGAGGGGTGCGACATTGTTGGGCGGATAGCCGGTGGCCGCGCTGGCGGCCGCGGCATCAGTGGCCTTGGCGGTGCGAAAGCCCAGCGCGAAGGCGATCGCGTCTAGGTCGACCTCGGCGCCCAGCGGCACTACGGCGGCTACGAGGCCCCTCTCTGTTTCCACGATCACGGTGTCAAAGACCCGTCGCGGGTCGCAGCCGACACCGCGTTCATCACCGTACGAATGGAGCGCGTAGGGGATACCGGCTTCCCCCAACGCTTGTGTTGCGGGCGTCGCTTTCGGGATCGTGGGCTGGGCAGCGTCGGCGCCTCCAGATGCAGCCCCGGACCCGGACGCTGTTCCTGACTTGGTTTTCCGAGTGGCCATACCGCTCCGTAGACTAGGGGAATGATCCGAATCGTAGACCAGCGCGACAGCGAACTCGACCCCGCCGCTGTGGTGCCCCGCGCATCGGTCGCGGTAGCCGATGTGATCGACCAGGTGCAACCTATTGTTTCCGATGTCGCCGATCGTGGCAGCGCGGCTGTCGCAGAGTGGTCAGAAAAGCTCGATGGCACTAGCTACCCACGCCTGCGTGTGCCCAAGGAACGACTGTCCGCAGCGTTGCAGAATTTGGATCCGCGCATCACCGACGCGCTGACCCAAGCCGCGGCGCGGGTGCGCAAAGTGCACACTGACCAACTGCCGAGGGATGCAGTGACAACCGTTGCTCCCGGTGGACACGTGACCCAGCGCTGGATTCCCGTGCAACGTGTGGGCTTGTACGTGCCAGGAGGCCAGGCCGTGTATGCCTCCAGCGTCATTATGAACGTGGTCGCGGCTCAAGTTGCCGGGGTGGAGTCGATTGCCGTGGTCAGCCCACCGCAGGTGGATCAGGATGGCTTGCCGGCGGCCACGGTGTTGGCGGCGTGCGCCTTGTTAGGCGTTGATGAGGTCTACGCCGTTGGTGGTGCGCAGGCGGTGGCACTGCTTGCCTATGGCGCACAATTGCCTGACGGGCCACTTCCCCCGGTGGACATGATCACGGGTCCGGGCAACGTGTGGGTCACCGCTGCCAAGCGACTGGTCATGGGAACGGTTGGCATCGACGCCGAAGCTGGCCCCACCGAAGTCATGATTATTGCTGACGAGACCGCGGACGCGGCGGTGGTGGCCAGCGATCTGGTGAGCCAAGCCGAGCACGACACCTTGGCTGCGGCTGTGCTGGTGACCCCCAGCGAGAGTCTGGCGGAGGCCGTGGTCGGCGAACTGGCCCGGCAAGTCCCGGCTACGAAACACAGCGAGCGGATTCGGACCGCCCTGGCTGGCGAACAAAGCGCGATCATTTTGGTGCAGGATCTACCCGATGCGGTCATCGTGGCAAACGCTTACGGTGCCGAGCACTTGGAGATTCAGACCAGAGACGCCAGAGAGTGGGCAGATCGGATCAGCAACGCTGGCGCCATCTTCGTTGGTCGGGCGACACCGGTTTCGTTGGGGGACTATGCGGCTGGCTCAAACCACGTGCTTCCCACCGGCGGCACGGCGGCCCACTCTAGCGGCCTTGGGGTCGGGACTTTTCTGCGGAGCGTGCAAGTCGTGGAGTACGACGACGCAGCATTGGCGCAGATTGCCGAGGTGGTTCAGATCCTTGCCGATAGCGAGGACTTGCCCGCACACGGGGCCGCTGTGTCGGCTCGCACCCGCGGTACTCGTGCATGAGGCCGACTCTTCGCACCGACCTGGCGGCCAGTGAACCCTACGGTGCGCCGATTGCGGCGGTACCCGCCAA
>JAHZKU010000008.1 GCA_022600255.1 Actinomycetes bacterium
GACGGGAAACGCAGCGACGGCACCGGAGTTGCGCAGTCTGGCCAGCGCAGCAGCGGAGATCGGCAGCCTGCTGATTGTGGATGAGGCATACGGCGAGTTCCTAGGACAAGAAACTGGTTCTGCGATCAGTTTGGTGAATACCTCGCCAAACGTGGCCGTCACACGAACACTCAGCAAGGCGTTTGGACTAGCTGGGCTGCGGCTGGGTTATTGCGTAACCTCGGCTGAGATCGTGGCAGGACTACGAATCGTACGCCTGCCTTATCACCTGTCGGCTGTCACGCAGGCCGCGGCCACAGTGGCCGTTGAGTCTGCGGCTGCTCTCTTGGCGCCGGTCGCCACGCTGCGACAGCAACGTGGTGTTCTGCAGCAGTGGGCGCGGGCCAATGGTCTACAACACAGCGATTCGGAAGCCAACTTCGTCTATTTGGGCCGGTTCGCAGACAGTGGGGACATCTGGCAACAGTGTTTGGACGCTGGCGTGCTGGTGCGGCAAAGTGGTCCGGACGGGTGGTTACGAGTGAGTGTCGGTACGCACGCCGAGAACGAGCAGTTCATGACCGTCATGTCCCAGATCATGGCGCGCCAAAACGTGTTGACTGATCCAAGAGATAGTCCTAGCTGACACGGAAGTGTCCTGGAAGGTGAGGAACACATGAGCAGAACCGCGTTGGTGGAGCGGGCCACGAAGGAGAGCGACGTTCGCGTACGGCTGGCGGTCGATGGCACTGGCCAGACAAACGTCGATACCGGCGTGCCGTTTTTTGATCATATGCTGAGTCAGTTGGGCAAACACGGCGGCTTCGATCTGGAGGTGCTGACCAAGGGTGATCTCGAAGTCGACGCGCACCATACAGTCGAAGACACGTCCTTAGCGTTGGGCCGAGCGTTGCGCGAAGCGATTGGCGACGCGGCGGGTCTGCGGCGGTACGGTGATGCGCTGGTTCCACTGGACGAGGCGTTGGTGCAGGCCGCCGTTGATCTGTCTGGTCGGCCCTATCTGGTCCACCAGGAACCCGAGTTGGTCGAGCTAATCGGCTCGTACGACACGAGTCTGACCCGGCACATCTGGGAGTCAATCGTTGCGACGTCTCAGATCACGCTGCACGTGCGCGTCTTGAGTGGGCGCAACGCTCACCACATCGTGGAGGCGCAGTTCAAGTCCGTCGCGCGGTCATTGCGAGATGCGCTAACCCAGGACCCACGCGTCACCGGAATCCCCAGCACGAAGGGCACTCTCGGTGGGTAGATCTCCGCAAGTTGTTGTTTTTGACTACGGCTTCGGGAACGTTCGTAGCGCCGAACGTGCGTTGCGCCGCGTCGGCTGTGACGCCCAGATATCGGACGACCCAGCGCGGGCGCGGGCTGCGGCCGGTCTGGTGGTTCCGGGTGTGGGGGCGTTCGACGCCTGTGCCCAAGGGCTGCGGGCCGCAGGAGGTCCGGGCATCATTGCCGACCGACTTGCCAATCAGGCGCCCGTCTTGGGCATCTGCGTGGGGTTGCAGGTGATGTTCGATTCGGGGGACGAACACGGGGTGATCTCGCAAGGTTTGGGATATTGGCCAGGAGCTGTCACCAAGTTGCCTCACCCGATCCTGCCGCAGATTGGCTGGAACACTATCAGCGTGCCTGCGGATTCAACCTTGTTCGCGGATGCGGGCGAGGAACGTTTCTACTTCGTGAACTCCTACGCTGCCCAACAATGGTCCGACCGTGGACCGCGGGGGCCTGCCCAAGTGACCTGGGCTGAGTACGGCGCACCCTTCGTGGCGGCCGTCGAACAGGGCGCACTGGCGGCCACCCAGTTCCACCCAGAGAAGTCTGGTTTGGCGGGATTGCAGGTTCTAGCGAACTGGCGCGCCGGATTGAGTTAGTTCCGATTGACGAAACCGACAAACAAGCCCTAAGTAAGTCGATACATTCTTATCGAGCACAGTACTCACACTTGGGGTACTGGGCTGCTTGCCTTGTCCCTAGTCGTACCCGAGGTGCATCATGTCAACGCCCATGCCAGGTTGGTATCCGGATCCCGAGAACCCGGGACGGCAACGCTTCTGGGACGGGTCGCAATGGACCGAGGCGCGCGCCTACCCCGCTTCAGAAGTCGGGGCAACCCAACAGACCAGCTCTAACGCCGGCGGTAATGGGCCGTGGCCGTGGGTCATCGGCATCATCGTCCTGGGCGTGATCTTGTTGATCGTGGCTTTTGTGCTCACACGGGAAGGTGACTCGACCCCGACTCAGTCGCCTACCCCCCAGCCGACGATCACCCAGACCCAGACCCAAACACAGACCCAAACACAGACGCCCACGATCCCCACGATTCCGCCGACCACACCGGGGCCCTGACCCTCAGCGCGTGACCTAGGCTCAGCCGCCTAGACTCGTGGGGTGAAAACTCTCGAACTCCTGCCCGCCGTAGACGTTGCCGACGGCAAGGCCGTGCGCCTTGTGCAAGGGGAGGCCGGTAGCGAAACCAACTACGGGGATCCAGTGGATGCCGCGCTGCAGTGGCAGCGAGAGGGCGCCGAGTGGATCCATCTGGTTGACCTGGATGCGGCATTTGGGCGTGGATCAAACCAAGCACTACTGGCCGAGGTCGTGGGCCGCCTCGACATTGACGTCGAACTTAGTGGGGGCATCCGGGACGATGCCTCGCTGGCGGCGGCGTTGGGCGCTGGCTGCCGCAGGGTTAATCTGGGCACCGCAGCGCTAGAACACCCCAAGTGGTGCGCCGAGGTGATTGCCACACACGGCGATCAGATCGCCGTCGGGTTGGATGTGCGGGGCACCACGCTGGCAGCCCGTGGTTGGACCAAAGAAGGCGGCGAACTATTTGAAACCCTTGCGAGACTGGATTCGGAGGGATGCGCCCGATACGTGGTTACTGATGTGTCGCGAGACGGGACACTTCAAGGCCCGAATCTAGACCTCCTGCGCGATGTCTGCGTGGCGACCGATCGGCCCGTCGTCGCCTCTGGGGGGATTTCTCGCCTGGAGGATCTCCATGAACTCTCCGAGTTGCTGCCGATTGGGTTGGAAGGAACGATCATCGGCAAGGCCTTGTACGCGGGCGCCTTCACCCTCCCAGAGGCAATCGCAGCTGTCTCGCCACGGATTGACTTCTTCGACCCGAAGAACCCCTAGGGCCCCAGACGGCAGCGCTACTTGTCGGTGAGACTGATGCGGACTGTCACCATCTGGTCCTTGGGTTTTCCGAGGCGCGCCACCTTGGCTATGAAGAAGTCCGGCCAGTCGTATTTGCGCTTGGCGAGGTCTTTGTAGGTTTCTAGATCCACAACAGCGGGCCGGATCTGGGCTGTCCCCGGTGTCGCTGAACCCTGCGGTCGGCCTCGGAGGTCGCAGGGCGCCAGCCTTACGTTGCTGTCGGCTTGGATTTGGCTGATCTCTGGCGAGGTTTCGGCGAGGGCCACAACAAGGGCGTCGCCGTCACGCACGACCCACACCTGTTTGCCATTCGTTGACGCGTCTGGTCCTTGGGTCGTCAGGGAGACATAGCGGGCCTTGGCTAGTCGCTGCAGTTCGTTCACGCTCATTATTTCCAAGATATCGAACCCGCGTACCCTTGCCTGTATGAGCCTCTCGGTGCGTGTGATTCCCTGCCTTGACGTCGACGC
>JAHZKU010000095.1 GCA_022600255.1 Actinomycetes bacterium
CGGCCGGGTCAATATTGACCCCGGTGAACTCGCCTTGCACCCGGACTCGGCGTTGTCGCGTCCGGGAGCCCGCCGTGTCGGCGTAGACCGTTTCTTCGCGAACCGCCATCGCGCTTGCGCGCACGTGGGAGACCGCCGCGGCGGTCATGAGTTGCTCGCATCCGCCCTCTAGGAAACTCATGCGTTGCGCTGCCGTCAGCTCAAAAGGATCTAGTTCGTAGGTGCTAGTCCAGTTCCCCTCCTGCTGCGGTTCGGGCGCCAAGACCACCGGCTGCTGCACCGCCGGTGCCATGGCCTGTGCCATGGCTGCGGCGCTGTTCGCCGCAGCGGCCGCCGCCGCCGTGGTTAGGTTGGTGGTTCCGGCGAACCCCCAGGCTCCCTCGTGCAGAACGCGCACCCCCAAGCTGATCTGGCAATGATCAATGTCAGCTTCCGCGGCGTGATCCCGGCGGGTGAGGTAGGCCGTGCGGGTCGCGGTGATCCGGACATCGACGTGATCGGCCTTGATGCTGAGCGCAGCATCGCAGAGTTGATCAAGGTCCAAGCCGGAGAGATCTGACGCCACGAGGGTCATCCTGCCACCTTTGTACGTGGCCGTGCATAGGCTGGTGCTGTTCGGCCGGAGGTATCGCATGAATGAACGCAGCAACCCGCTGCCGTATCGGCACACCCTAATCGTGATGCGACATGCCAAGTCTGACTGGGGCGAAGATCTCCCTGATGTCGCGCGGCCGCTGTCAGAACGCGGTGAGCGGGATGCCGCCGCGGCTGGGCACTGGTTAGACGCAGCACCGCTGGACCCCAACCTCGCCGTGGTGAGTCCGGCCGTGCGCACCCAGCAGACCTGGCACCTGGTTGCTGCGGCCATGCCTTGGGCGCCGACCGCTGTCACCGATCAGCGCATCTACGCGGCGGATCCCGACATGCTGCTCCAGGTCGTACGCGAGCTACCTGAGGATTTGCACACGGTCGTTCTGGTCGGCCACAACCCCGGCTGCGAGGTGCTGGTGGGTGATCTGGCCAGTCCTGACGGGGATGCCGCCGCTTTCGCCCGGATGGCCAGCAAGTATCGAACGTTGGGTACTGCGGTCCTGGGGATACCCGCTAGTTGGGCCGATATCGGCCACCACAACTGTGACCTGCTGGATTTCGTGGTCCCGCGCGGCTAGTCTGCGGCTACCGCTCCATCAGTGGCAACACCGCAAGCAGGCTGGGCGTATTAATCTGTGCCTCGGCCACCTGCTTTAAGGCAGGTTTGGCATTAAAGGCAATCCCCAGCCCGGCGCTTTGCACCATATCGATGTCGTTGGCCCCATCTCCAACGGCCACGGTGTTGGCAATCGCCACCCCGCTTTGCGCGGCAAACTCACGCAGGGCGGCGGCTTTGGCCGAGCGATCGATGATCTGGCCTGCCACCTGACCCGTCAGGTGACCATCTGTGATCTGCAAGTGATTGGCTCGCACGTACTTGATGCCCAACCGATCCGCGAGCGGCGCGATCACCACTTCGAAGCCACCAGAGACTAACGCCACATCATCGCCGCGGGTTTGCAGGGCGTCAACGAGTTCGGCCGCACCTGGCGTGAGCGTGAGGGCGGCGCGAACCTTCGCAAGGGTCTGCTCCGACAATCCCGCTAGCAGGGCCACTCGGGCCCGCAAAGAAGCTGCAAAGTCCAAGCCACCCGCCATGGCCTGCGCGGTAATCTCGGCCACCTGATCACCGACACCGGCATACTCGGCGAGCAAATCCACGACCTCTTGTTGGATGAAGGTGGAGTCCACATCCATCACCACGAGTCGCTTGTTCTCCGGATCAGCGGTCACGGTTGGCCTCGGCTTTCGAAATTGGGTTTGGGCTGCGATGGGGATTGGACTTGGGACACAAGGCGAAGATCAGTTCAGGCCTTGCCCACAATTATGTCACTGCCACTGGGTGACTGAACGCGACCGCTAGGGCCCTGCGGGCCGCGCGATTCAGCTCCCTGAGTTGTTCCCGAGTAGCACCGGTCTCACCGAGCGGCATCGCGATCCTTGTCAGCTCCCAGACCAACCCAGCGCTCTGCACGAGTTGGGCGGCCCGCGGGTCGACCCCGGGCGGCGGCTGCGGCGCAATGTCCTCTCGGCGCAATCTGGCCAGATCTTCCAGTGTTTGTTCATCAGGGTTGATGCTGGAGATGGTCGCAGTCACGTGGGCCATCGCTTCGCGCATTTCGCGGCGCGCTTCGGATAATGTGCCGAGGCCACCCCCGGGCAGTCCATCTCGGATCGGCTTTGCTTGCCACAGGCCGTCAGCGATTGGCAGCAGGAGTTGGCCTGCAGCTGGCATCACGATGGCAACGGCCGCATTGATGGCGGCCGCCGCGACGTCTTTGTCTGCCGTGATTCCCACCGGATCCCCAGGCACCGGTAGTACGAGTCGCAGATGATCGCTTTCGTGTTTGCGCAACCATCCCCAAACCAGGGGCCAACTCGCCCGCTGCGTGGCGGGGCCGGCCAGGTGTGCCTGGGTGTTGTTAGCCGCGACGGCGCTGGGCAGAAGGACCTGACCTGCCATGTGAGTGAGCGCATTGTCGGCAGCGGCGGTGCCAGCCAGGACCGCGTTGCTCCACCACACCAGGTTGCCGGCCGCAGCGGCGCGCCGAATTGTCAGACTCACCGTCCTAGCGTACGCGGCAGGTAGGGTTCCATACGTGGTGGAAGTGGTGCGCTCTGCAGCGGCAACCGTGCGCTATGACGAACAAACCGCCCTGGACCGGCTGGACTGGGCGGTACAGTCCGAGGAGCGCTGGGTGGTTCTGGGCCCCAACGGTGCAGGCAAGACGACCCTGCTCGACATTCTCGCCACCTCACGACACCCCACCAGTGGCGAAGTCACCATCCTTGGAGAACAACTGGGACTGGTGGACGTCTTTGGGTTGCGTCCGTTGATCGGGGTCGTTTCTGGTGCGACGGCCAATCTGATTCCAGACACCGAGGATGTCACCAGCGTCATCATTACCGCGGGTTGGGCGATCGCTGGCCGTTGGCGCGAGCTCTATGAAGAAATGGACATCCGTCGTGCCAGCGAACTGATGGACATGATGGGCATCAAACATCTTGCTGAGCGCCGGTTCGGTTCTCTCTCTGATGGGGAGCGCAAACGAGCACTGATCGCGCGCGCCCTCATGCCGGATCCCGAGCTCCTGCTAATGGACGAGCCCGCGTCCGGCTTGGATCTCGGCGCCCGCGAATCACTAGTCGGGCGACTGTCGGTCCTAGCGCAGGATGGCAACGCTCCGGTACAAATCATGATCACGCACCACGTCGAGGAGATCCCGCCTGGTTTCACCCACGCCCTTCTCTTGCGTGATGGCGAGGTGATCGCCAAAGGCCAGATCGACGGTGTCATTACCGATGAAAATCTGAGCCGCACATTCGGCCTGCCCCTGTCGGTTCGGAAAGTCTTTGGCCGGTTCTGGGCCTTTGCTGTTGAGTAAGGCCATGTTGTGGACAGGGTCATCGTGTTGCGCGGTGGCGTCAGCCGCGGGGGCCGCGTAGGTTCACAGCATGTTCCCGGCCAGGCAATCAGAGACGCCCGCGCGACGCGTCGCGCAAGAGCCCGGTCGGTTTCGCCGTGTTCGGCTGTTGCTGGCCACGAGCCTGGCGCTGGTTCTCGTTGCCGGGCTGGGGCAGAGCCAGGTGCGCGACACGGCTGCAGCGACCTCCGGGACGAGGGCGGCGGGACCAGGTGGCATGACCGCGGCCGCCGCGGCACCGGTTGTTGGTATGGCAAGCAGCAAGGCCAAATTCAAGGCCAAGTCCGTCCGACTGCGGGTCCGTACGGCGCACGCTGCCGGCACGCAAATCGCCTGGGCGGCGATTGGTAAGGGACGCCCATTGCTGCTGCTGAACGGGACTGGGTCGCCGATGTCGCAATGGGACCCTGCCCTGTTAGCCGGA
>JAHZKU010000096.1 GCA_022600255.1 Actinomycetes bacterium
GGGGGGGATATTTCTTCTGCGATAAGGATAACTGGCTTGCTCACGTGGTCAGTTCTCCAGTTCATAGGATCCGGCATACGAAAGCCGACGGCGATCGCTGTGTCGAGGGTGGTCGCTAGCTATTCGAGGTCATACCCAAATCACAGGCCACAAAAACCTCACTGCAACCCCCTCAGTATACCTAGGCAACGGTGACTGCCGAATCGGCCCGGTTAGTTCCCTGCGCTAGGAAGTTTGGGCACCAACCAACTCACGAAATCGTCCGGGCTGCGCGTCTGCATGTAAATAATGCCGGGCCCCGTTAGGTCACACACCAGTCCTTCCCCGGACAGGAAGGTTGACTTCCAGTTGCCCACCTTCCGAACCGAATACTGCACTTGTTCGGACCAACCGACCATGTGCCCAGTGTCAACGGTGTACCGCTCTCCCGCAGCCAGTTGCCGGGCTTCGATCGCACCGTAGGAAGACACCAGCACATCACCGTGACCAGAACACTTCAGCATGAACAGGCCCTCGGAACTGAAGAACGTCTTGGCTCCGCCCCATTTGGAGTCAACGTCGATGCCCGTTGACGAAGCCAAGTAGGCGCCCGATTGTAAGAAGACGGTTTGCCCCGTGAGCGGCCAAGTCACAATGTCTCCAGGCAGCGTGGGCGCGAAGGACACCTGCCCGCCAGCACCATTGGCGGTGAAGGTGTTCATGAAGAAGCTCTCACCGCCCAGCACGCTGCGGCGCAACCCTTTGAGCATGCCGCCCTGCGTGCTGGTCTGAATCTCGACACTGGGCGTCATCGCAACCATCGCGCCAGCCTCAGCCTTGACCTGTTCACCGCCCGAGAGCGTGACTTGGGCCATGGCGAACGACGGAGAATTCTTGATTTCGATCTGCATGCCCTGATCCTGCCAGGCTGTCAGGCCGCAGGCCAGAGCCAGCACTCATCAAGCGTAGTGAGTGCTCCGGCAGGTCTGTGTCGCAGACGCCTAGCGGGCGGCGGTGCCTTCCACGTAGTCGTCCTCACCGTTGTCCACCCAAGCCATCAACTTGCGCAGTTCCCGACCCGTGTCCTCAATGGGATGAGCTTCCCCTTTGGCCCGCAGTTCGAGGAACTCCGGGCCACCGGCATCCTGATCGTCAATGAAGCGCTTCGCGAAAGCGCCATTTTGGATATCTGCCAGGACCGCTTTCATGTTCTCCTTGACGGACTCGTCAATCACCCGTGGGCCAGAAACGTAGTCACCATACTCCGCGGTGTCGGAAACGCTCCAACGCTGCTTGGCGATACCGCCCTCATACTTCAGGTCCACAATCAGCTTGAGTTCGTGGAGGCATTCGAAGTACGCCACCTCAGGCTGGTAACCGGCCTCGGTCAAGGTTTCGAACCCGTACATTACCAACTGCGACGCGCCACCACACAATACAGCTTGCTCACCGAAGAGGTCGGTTTCGGTCTCTTCGGTGAATGTGGTTTTGATGCCGCCGCCTCGCAGGGAGCCGATCGCCTTGGCGTAGGACAGCGCCAAGGCCCATGCGTTGCCGGTGGCATCCTGCTCAACGGCCACAATCGCGGGCACGCCACGGCCTGACTCGTACTCTCGGCGCACCAGATGCCCCGGACCCTTCGGGGCCACCATGCACACGTCCACATCAGCGGGCGGTTCAATGAACCCGAACCGGATGTTGAATCCGTGTGCAAAAAACAGGGCGTCACCAGCCTGCAGGTTTGGCGCGATGGCTTCGGTGTAGAGGTCGCGTTGCGCCGGATCTGGCACCAACACCATAATCACGTCAGCCTCGGCCGCCGCCGTGGCTGGATCCACCACGCGCAGTCCAGCCGCTTCAGCCTTGGCACGGCTTGCCGAACCCTCTTTTAGTCCGACTCGAACATCAACGCCGGAGTCTCGCAGACTTAGTGCATGAGCGTGACCTTGCGAGCCGTAGCCAAGAATCGCCACGACCCGATTCTGGATGATGGATAGATCAGCGTCGGCATCGTAAAACAGCGTGGCCATGTGGTCCCTCTTTGGATTTCGAGTCATTCGGAGTGTCCGCGAGTCCAAGCCAGCAATCTAGCGCCGTACCCCAAACCCAGCAAACATTCCCAAGGTTACGCGAGGCAAACCCCTGCCGCGAAATGGGCAATGCCAGAGGACCGACCGCCCTCAGATCACAGCCGGAAACTCAGGTGCAGACAGCGCTCTTGGAGCCGGTCCCAAACCAGCCGCGCGGGTTGTGCGGTTGACCGTAGATTCTCGCCTCAAAGTGCAGGTGGGGCCCTGAGGAAAGGCCGGTTGACCCGACGTATCCGATTACTTGCCCGCGACTAACCCGCTGGCCAGAGGAGACTCGCATGGAAGACTGATGCGCATAAGAACTGGTGAGTCCGCTGCCATGCGAAATGGTGGTGTAGTTGCCGTAGCCGCCGTTCCAGCCGGCTGAAATCACCGTGCCCCCATCGACGGCCTTAATGGGGGACCCGGATCTGGCGCCGATATCCGCCCCCGCATGACAACGTGTGTATCCCAAGATCGGATGGAGTCGCCAACCGGCCTCCGAACCGATGGCCGCCCCGGAAACCGGGAAAACCCAAGATCCCGTGCTGGAGCCCGAACCGCCACTGCTACCCCCGCTGTTGCCACCGCGACTGCTGCCACTGTTCCCGTTGCCGCTTGAGGAGTTACCACTCGAACCGCTGTTGCCGCCCGATTTCTGTTTTCCGCCATTTCCAGAGTTGCCCGAGCTGCCCTTGGACGCATTCTGTTTCGCCTTCTTCGCGGCGGCCTTGCGCTCAGCCTCGCGCGCGGCCGCCTCCCGCGCGGCCTTTGCCTCTGCCCGCCGCACAGCTTCAGCGATCTCCGCTGCGATGCGAGCCTGCTCTGCGGCGAGATCGTCATAGGCGGCCTTCACCTCGACCTTGTTGGCCTTGGCAACGTCCAAACCCTCCTGCCGCAGCGCGACAAGATCGTCCACCTCCTGTTTGGCCTCCGCAGCGGCCGTTGCGGCTTGCTGCGCCGCGTCTACGCGGGTCGCGGCGACCGCCGCCTGGCTTACTGCGAGTTCTCGCAGTCCGCGTAGTTGATCTTGCCCGAAATCTAGGTCGGCACGGTCTTCGGCCATGTCTGTCAGCGCCTGCCCACTTGATCGCGTCACGCTGCGGATTGCCGCCAAGCGATGTGTGAAGTCAGCGGGATCCTTGGCATCCAAGAGCAGTTCTAGCTCTGCGAACGGACCCATCTGGTAGGTGCGCCGCACAAAATTGCCCACGTCTCCGCTGAGGTTGACGATCTCACCCTCAATGCGCTTCAGGTTGGCTTGAGCAGCCTTGATGTCTTCTTGGGCTTGCTCCAAATCGGCCTGGGCTGAGGCGCTGGCTTGAGCAGCCGCTACCTGGGCCTGCTGGGAAGTTTCCAATCGCTGTTGCGCCACTGGCAACTGCTGTTCGGCTCGCAGCACCTTCTCTGTGGCCGCCTTGACCTGCTTGCCAACCTTGACCACGTCGCCATGGGCGTCCTGCACTGCGGCGTCGGCCTCGCGCTTCTCCTCGCGCAGGTCACCCGAGGCGGTTCCAGCGGCAAGGCTTCCAGCCAGAAAAGCCCCAGCCAGCGCCGCGCCACCAACCGCCCGGTTCACCCGCCAGCGGCGCTGCTGGCCACGCGGGCGGGTCGGTGAAATGTCGGACTGACCGAAAATTGGGTCGCTTGATCGATAAGACACGTTCGGAACCTAGCGGCCCAGCAATGTCAGGGCCACCCTTAACCGCGAGTGTTGATCACCGTTTGATTACGAATCGCAAGGGGTCCGACGTGATCGGTCGGACAGCTTCAGCTATCGGGCACAGGCTTATGCGGAACGCAGCGCCCGTTCGCCGATTCCCTTACTCCCCCTGCTGGTGGCGACCGCCCCGGACTGGATGATCTCCAAGATGCCAAATGGTTCCAGCACCCGCAGCAGGGCGTTGAGCTTCCCACGGTTTCCCGTCGCCTCGATCACAACAGACTCAGGGGCGACATCCACAACCTTGGCGCGAAACAGCTGTGCTGTCTCGAGCACATGGCTGCGGGTTTCTCGCGTGCAGCGGACCTTCACCAAAATAAGTTCTCGCGAAACGCTGTTCTCTCTGCCCAGTTCCACGATTTTCAGGACATTCACCAACTTGTTGAGTTGCTTCGTGACCTGCTCCAGCGGTTGTTCGTCACATTGCACCACAATGGTCATCCTGGATACTCCGGGTTTCTCGGTGGTGCCGACTGCCAGCGACTCGATATTAAAGCCACGACGCGAGAAGAGACTCGCGATTCGAGCCAGAACACCCGGAACGTCTTGGACGAGCACGGAGAGGGTTCGGCGGTTTGTTTCACTCATCAGAAGCATCCCATTTCGGTGCAATGTCGCGGGCGTATTTGATCTCGTCGTTGCTTGATCCGGCGGCGACCATGGGCCAGACCATGGCATCGCGGTGTACCCGGAAATCTACAACCACGGGTCGGTCGTTGATCGCCATCGCCTTTTCGATCGTGGCGTCCACATCGGCCGCGCTGTCACAGCGCAACCCCACCGCCCCGTAAGCTTCCGCCAGCTTCACGAAGTCCGGAAACTCGTGGCTCTGCAGGTCAGTGTTGGAGTAGCGCTCTGCGTAGAACAGCGTTTGCCATTGGCGGACCATGCCCAAGGATGAGTTGTTGATCAACGCCACTTTGATGGGAATGTCATTAATCGTGCAGGTAGCCAACTCTTGATTGGTCATTTGGAAACAACCGTCGCCATCCACGGCCCATACCACGGCATCGGGAAGCCCGACCTTGGCGCCCATCGCTGCGGGAACTGCATAACCCATCGTTCCCAGACCACCGGAGTTCAGCCAGGTGCGCGGGTTCTCGTACTCCACAAACTGCGCCGCCCACATCTGATGCTGCCCAACGCCGGCCGCGTAGATCGCATCCGGGCCCGCAATGGCACCTAGCCGCTCAATCACATATTGCGGCGCCAAAGAGTTGTCGGTCGGCTCGTCGTAGCCCAACGAATAGGTCTGTTTCCAACCGAAGACACGACTGCGCCAAGCGGCATAGTCGCCAGCGTTTCCGCGATCGTGTTGACTCTGCAACGCAACAGTCAGCGCCGCCAGGATTTCCCGGGCATCTCCCACGATGGGAACCTCAACAGGCTTGTTCTTGCCGATCTCCGCGGGGTCGATGTCGGCGTGGATGATCCGCGCCTTGGGCGCGAAACTGGACAATTCTCCAGTAACGCGGTCATCAAACCGGGTGCCCACCGCGATGAGCAGGTCCGCCTCTTGCAGGGAACCAACAGCGGCCACCGTGCCATGCATACCAGGCATTCCTAGGTTGAGCGGATTGGTGTCGGGGAATGCACCGCGCGCCATCAGGGTCGTTACAACAGGAATCTGCGCCAACTCGGCCAGCATTGCCAGCTCGGGGGCAGCGCCGGCCTTGATGACGCCGCCGCCAATGTAGAGCACGGGCCGCTTGGCCTCTGTAATCAACCGAGCGGCTTGTTTGATCTGACGGTTGTGCGGTTTCGTCGTGGGCTTGTAGCCGGGCAAATCCAGCTTTTCTGGCCAATGAAACTCCGTCTGCGCTTGCAGGGCATCCTTGCTGATGTCAACGAGCACGGGGCCGGGCCGCCCTGTCGCGGCGATGTGGAAGGCTTCCGCGATTGCCTGCGGTATGTCGGCCGGATCCGTGATCAGGTAGTTGTGTTTGGTGATTGGGAAAGTGATACCGCGGATGTCCGCCTCTTGAAATGCATCCGTTCCGATGGCCCGACTGGCCACTTGGCCGGTAATCGCCACGATTGGCACCGAATCCATATGGGCATCGGCCAACGCGGTCACTAGGTTGGTGGCGCCGGGCCCAGAGGTCGCCATACAGACTCCGACCCGGCCTGTCGCCGTGGCATAACCCTCAGCAGCGTGGCCGGCTCCTTGCTCGTGGCGGACTAAGATGTGACGAATCTTCTCCGAATCCATCAGTGGGTCGTACGCCGGCAAGATCGCGCCGCCGGGGATACCAAAGACCACCTCCACGCCGGCCGATTCCAACGATCGCACCAGACTGGCCGAGCCGGTCATCTTCTCACTCATCAAATCTCCCACTCCCACTAAGCGGTAGCGCTTGAGTCTCAAGCGCGACGGCGGCAAAGCCAGCCCCACGGATCGCCCCTGACTTTGGGGGATCGCCCGGCTCCGCCGGGGGCAATCCGGTCGTCTCAGAATCCTTGGAAAGGGGTGAGTTCCAAAGTCTCCTGAAACGAAAAAACCCCCGGCCCTGTGGGGCACCGGAGGTTCGCGCGTAGACGGTTCGTCGACGCGCTATGTAACTACGAGGATGCTGGTTTGCACCCCCTCAGTTTGCAGGGTGGGTAGGTCGGCTGTCAAGCGCGCGCCTGCGGATCAATAGCCGACCTACCCTCCTTACGGCGCGGGAACCTCCTGAGCAAGATCCTCGTTCCAAGGCGCCCATTGCAGGGACCGATCGAGGCGGTACACCTGCCCGGTCACCGGGTCGATCGCGGCCAGGGCCGCCCAGTTGTTGCTGAACAGGTTCGCCACCGACTGGTGGTTGCGAAGCACTTGCGAGATCGCGGCTGGGTCGGCGCGCACCACAATCTGCAACCGCAATGGCTCGTGCCGGGAAGAACTCCTGTTCAGTGTCAAATCCACCGGCGAGAGCGCCTGCCACGGTAGACCGACGCGTAGGTCA
>JAHZKU010000097.1 GCA_022600255.1 Actinomycetes bacterium
GCCAGAACACCCCAGAACAGACGCCGATCGGCCACGCTCACTCCTATTCGCTGCCAGTACCTGTTGGACGCCCACGGCTGCGATCCGGTTTACTCCAGATCAAAAGCGACACTCGGCGGGCCAGTGTAGGACACCTGGACCGCGTCCCCAACGGCGTATCGCGGGGCACCGGGCGCGCGCACGAGCAGCTCGGCCTCTCGTCCGGCGTTCTGATCCGGCCGAATCCGGTAAGTCGTGTCGTGACCGTAGAAGTCCACCGCCGTCACCCGGAGTTCCGAGCCAGGTGCGAGCCTGAGATTTTCTGGCCGAGCCAACACTAAGGCAGGGCCATCACGACGTTGCCGCAGTGGAATCGGGCCCAAGGACGTCGTGGCACAGTCCCCCTGGCACTGGGCCCTGATCAGATTGGCGTCTCCGACAAAACCCGCAACCCAGGGTGTCTGTGGAGCGTCGTAGACCTGCGCGGGCTGGGCATATTGCACGATTCGCCCATGCTTCATCACGGCCACCTGATCACCCAGCACAAACGCTTCCTCTTGATCGTGAGTCACGAACACTGCGGTCATTTCCAGTGAGCGCATGAGGTCGGCGACTTCCCGTCGCACAGACACCCGCAGCTCCACGTCCAGACTGCTGAATGGTTCATCGAAAAGCAGCAGTCGCGGTTGCGGCGCCAACGCCCGGGCCAACGCAACCCGCTGGGCTTGCCCCGCCGAAAGCTCGTCCGGGCGCCGCTGCGCCAGATGAGCCATGTCCATCAAGGCCAAGGTCTGCGTCACTCGGCCTGTGTTCACCTCAGCCCGGGTCAGGCCATACGCCACGTTCTTGGCCACGGTCAGGTGCGGGAACAACGCCCAGTCCTGAAACACCATGCCAATCCGGCGCTTCTCCGGCGGGACGAACACCTTTGGGCCAACGACCAGATCGTCACCCACCCGGACGGTTCCAGCATCGGCCCGCTCCAAACCTGCGATGATCCGTAGCAGCGTCGTCTTGCCACACCCACTCGGGCCAAGCAGCACGAGCATCGCGCCAACATCAACGGACACCGAGACGTTGTCCAAAGCCTGTACATCGGAAAAACGCTTGGAAATGTCGGTGACGCACAGACCTGTGGCCGTAGAACTCAGCAAAGGGGTTAGCGCGGCCATTAGAGTTCGAATATACCAATCAGGGCCGCGTGCACCGTCGCCTGAAGGCGTCCCGGCGGTCGTCTCATCGTGACAACTCGCGTCTCAGCACAAGTGCCCAAGTCAACACCGCCGATAGCGCGATCAAGGTTAACGAGGTAATGCCTACTTGTGCGTAAAAGCCGTCCTCGGCCGCGTTCCAAATCACCGTGGCTAACGTCTCAAATCCGATCGGCGCCAAGATCAAGGTTGCCGGCAGCTCCTTCAGGGTCGAGAGCAGCACCAACCCACCGGCGGCCAGCAGGCCGGGCAGCACCAATGGCAGATCGATGCTGGCGAAGCGGCGGGGCGCAGCTGCGCCCAACGTGGCCGCGGCCTCATCAAATCGCGGAGGCACTGAGCCTAGGGCCGACTGCGAACTACGCAGGGATTGCGCCCCGAAGTGCAGCACATAACCCAGGATCAGCAGCGGGAAGGTTTGATAGAACGCTCCGAAGGCACTCGGTGCGTTGATCACCCAAGACACTAGGGCGAGAGCAACCACGAGGCCCGGGAGGGCAAACACCGACGTCACGACACTGCCCGCTAGGCGAACCAACCGACCCGAACGCCGCACAACAGCAAAGGCCACGGGCAACGTGATGACGACCGCAGCGACGCCAGCACTGACTGCGGCTAGTGTTGATCCACCCAGTGGTGAGGCCAGGAAGCCCAGATCGTCGCCCCACCCCGAGTAGCCAACCCCAATGGTGGTTGAGCCCCGGAATACCCAGATCAGGAACACCACCACAGGCGCAACGATGCCAAAAAAGAACGGAAGTGCGACTACTATCAACCCAAGCGGTCGCCAGCGCCCCAACCCGTAAAGACCACGAGCGCGCGCCCGAGTGACCTGCGGCACCGACGTTTCTACTGTCCCCCGCGCCAACAGGGTGACCGCCAGCGCTAGCACCGCCAGAATCAGACCAAGCGTCAACGACAACTCTCGATCCAGCAGGCGGGCTCCGTAGATGACCCGAGTCAGGGTGTCAAAACGCAGCAGCGAGACCGCGCCAAAATCACTTAGAACATAAAGGAAAACCAGCAGGCCACCGCCAACGATGGCGGTCCGCAACTGCGGCAGCAGGACGCGGAGCACGGTGGCCATGGCGGGCTTGCCCAGCAGGCGCGAGGCCTCTTCCACCGATGGCGACGTGGTGGCCAGCCGCGCCAACACCGGTAGGTAGACGTACGGATAAGAGAACAGACTCAACACCAAGAATGCGCCCCAGAACCCGGTTGGCGTCGGAATCGCCGAAAGCAGTCCGCCGCGCCCTGTGGCAGCCAGCAGCGCTGTTGCCCCCACAAACGATGGAATCACCAGCGGAAGCGCCAGAGCCACCCGCCAGAATCGTCGGCCAGGAAGGTCCGTGCGACTGACCAGCACGGCTAGGGCCGTCCCCACAACGGACGTCAGCACCGCAACAGAAATCCCCAACGCCAACGAGTTGAACAACGGTTGCCGGATCGACTCCGAGGCCAGGATTTCCCAGAACCGCCCGCCTGACCAAGCACCCAAGACCAAGTAGACCAGGGGCGCGACGAAGATCAGCGTGACTGCGCATACCAAGCCAATTAACAGCACAGACGGGCGTTTCTGGTTGGCCCTTCGGCTACGGCGCGGGACCAAGGTGGCAGTCATCACAAGCTGAGACTAGGAAGAAGCCAGACCGCTTGCCTCGATCATCTCCAGGGTCTTGGCCAAGCCGCCCCCCAGGCTGTCCAAATCAACCGTGTCGTACTCCAGAGAGTCCAGCGGTGGCACACCTGGTGGGGCTGCAACCCCCTTTGCCAAGGGATACTCCGAAGTCTCGGTCGAGAAGAACTCTTGCGCCGAGTCCGACAGCAGGAAGTTCACCAACTCCTGCGCTTCCTGCGTCTGGTTGGCCGAGCTCAGCACCCCCATTGCGGTCGCGATCAACAAGGATCCGATGTCCTTGTTGGGGAAGAAATAGTTTTCCGAGGCAACATCAGGGTTTTCCGCCTGCGCCCGCGCATTGTAGTAGTGGTTCACCAGCCCCATGGGAATCTCACCGCGGCCAACGGCCTCCACGATTGCGGTGTTGTTGGCATAACTCACCGCACCGTTGGCGGCCATCCCATCCAGCCAGTTCTGGGTGGTTTCCTCCCCGCTCTCAGCGCGCATAGCGGTAACGAAGTCTTGGAAGGATCCATTGCTCGGTGCCAACGCAACCCGACCCTCGTAGTCCGAGCCGGTCAGATCGAAGACCGAGGGAGGCAGCTCGGACTCCTCCACTTCATCTTTATTGTAAACAAGCACCCGGACTCGCCCACTTAAGCCGACCCATTCGCCATCCTTGTTCCGGAAAGCGGATTTGACCCGGTTCAGAGACGACTCAGGGAGGGCACTGAGCCGGTCCTCCCCGGCAAGGAAGCCGATGGCACCAGGGCTCTGCGAAATGAAAACGTCCGCTGGACTGCGATCGCCCTCTTCGTTGACGAGTAAGGCTAGATCCGCAGAATCCCCGTAGCGCACATCGACGGGAATCTGGGTCTGTTCGGTGAACTCAGCCAACAGTGGGCCAATGAGATTCTCCGTGCGACCTGAGTAGACTGTTACGGCATTCGGGTCAGCGGAAGACGCCGCGTCGTCATTGGACGAGCAGGCGCTGAGCACCAAGGCCCCTGCGGCTAGTGCGGCCAGACCTGCGGTGGCACGACGGACATTCCAGAATCGACGATTCTTCTGTGTAGGCATGTGGACTCCGATGACTTCAGCCTCTGGACCAAACTACGTGGCAAGTACGTATGACTGGAATATAGCTTAGGTTTGCCTAACCAAAGTAATCTCCTGGGTTTTCGCGGGTGGGTTCGGGACCATCGTCACGGTCGGGGGGCCTCGCGCCGTGGCGTGGCAACGCTGCCAACACCGCCCACAGCCATTACCGTTATGGTGTCGCGCTGTGCAAGGAGACCCAATGCGTAACAACTGGCAGCTGGCGGCCTTCTGGGCGCTGGCCGTTGTTGCTGCGATCGCGATTGGGCTTGTCTATCGCATCTGGTTCCCGAATCCGGTGGATCTAGCGGTCTATCGAGCCGGGGGCACGATGCTCTTGGAAGGCACTGACCTCTACGGGCCCCGTGACGGGCTCCCCTTCACTTACGCACCCTTCGCGGCACTCGTGTTCGTACCGCTCGCGGCGATTCCCTGGCCGACAGCGGTGGTGACCCTGACCGCCATATCGGTGCTAGCACTGGGCCGGGCGCTCTGGCTGCTCCTAGCGAATCTGTGGGACAACCAGGCCCACCTGGCTCGGTTCCTAGTTGTCGTGGCGGCGGCTCTCATTACCGAACCGATGATCAGCACCATCACCTTCGGGCAGGTCAATGCGATCCTGCTCTGGCTGGTGATGGAGGACGTGTTCGGAAAGCGCGCTAGCAAGATCGGCGGTGTGCTGACCGGTATCGCCGCGGGCATCAAACTTACCCCGGGTATTTTCTTGCTGTTGTATCTGGTGGTGGGTTCCTGGCGTCGCTTCTTGTTCGGCATCGCGGCCTTTGTGGTTACCGTCGTCATCGCCTGGCCGTTTGTTGGTAATGCTGTCGTTGACTTCTGGACCGACGTCACGTGGCAGGTTTCCAGAATCGGCAACCCCGAGTTCTCCACCAACCAGTCCCTGAATGGCCTGTTGTGGCGACTGGCTGGGCCAGACCCGAGTCGGGTGATTTGGCTCTTGGGCGCGGTCGTGGTGGTGGGCGCCGCCATGTGGGTTGGGCGACTGCAGTGGCAATCTAACCGGCTCATGGCCGTGGCCGCCACGGGCCTAGCCATGCTGCTGGCAAGCCCGATCTCTTGGAGTCACCATTGGGTCTGGGCCTTTCCAGCATTTGTTGCGCTGGTTGCGATCGCGCGTAGGCGAATGTTCGCCACTGTCTGGATCGGCGTTGGCTTGCTGATCATGATTTTCTGGGTGCCTATGCTGCCGCCGTCCGGTGAACAGGTCGAGTTCGGCTGGAACCTGTGGCAAGTTCTGCTGGGCAACAGCTACGTCATCTGGGCCGTTGTTTCGTTGGCCTATCTGACGGTCTTGGCTGCCCGAGGCCAGCTCCCGATCAGTCGCTCGGCCGCATGGGAGCGCACTTCGGCCGAGGTTGGGGCATCGCTGCGAACCCGGGCTGGCGGGCAGGGTTAGCGCAACTCTGACTCAGACCCCACCGTTCCCGCGCGACCGGACCCAGAATCCCGTAGCCTCGGGCACAGGCTCGGCTTGGGCCAGGACCGGTCGGAGGAAAACCGAATGAGCGAACCGGTGTCCATCATGCTCATCGACGATTCCTACGAGGATGCCCTGCTGGTGAAGCGGTTCGCGAAACGTGCGGCCGTAGCCAATCCGGTCATCCATATGGACTCTGGCCGCAAGGCCATTGACTACCTCACTTCGCCAGAAACCGAAGCCCCTGGATGCATCCTGCTCGATGTGAATATGCCGGGGCTGACCGGCCATGAGACGCTGGCTGAGATTCGGGCCTGCGACGACCCGGCAATCCGGCGGATTCCAGTGATCTTCCTGACCACTTCGGACTCCAAGAGTGACTTGGCAGCCGCATACGACGGCCACGCCAACAGCTACATCGTCAAACCAAAGGACAGTGCAACGTTCCAAAGAATGTTGAGCACACTAGCCGGTTATTGGTTTGACATCGTGTATCGCCCTCCGGCCTCATGACTGCGCCGGCCCCAGGGGCGAGCGAGATGACGCCGAGTCAACCGACCGCATCGGAGGCTATCGATGAGGTCTGGGCCACCCGATTTCGCCACGGGGCCCAGTATGTGGGCTGGTTTGCAGTCGCAGTAGGCAGCATCGTCCTCATCGTTGGCTGGTGGTTCGGAGTCCGCGAAGTCGCTGCGATCCTGCCGAATGCCCCCACCATGAAGGCCAACACCGCAGTTGGAATTGGCTTAGCCGGGCTGGGGGTCGTGGCCTACTGCCGCGGCTGGCACCAGATCGTGGTGCTGACAGCGGGTGCACTAACCGCCCTGATCGGTTTGATCACGCTTCTTGAGTACGTGTTCCTACCCCAAGCGGGCTGGTTCGATCAGCTACTGACTCCGGGACTCGGGGAGGCTACCTCCGCGGCGGCGCAGGGCAGGATGGGAGCCAACACAGCCGTCGATTATGTGCTCCTCGGACTGGCGCTCATCCTCTTGGGTCTGCGCGCCTGGCCCAATGTCCGACAGTGGCTGGCCGTGATCGTGGCTGTCGTCGGGTTCACTGCGGCAATCGGATATGTGCTCCAGATCAACGGTCTTTCCGGTTTCTTCATCGCTGCGGCCACCAGCATGGCCATCAACACCTCCCTACTCCATCTCGCTCTCGCCTTCGCCGTGATTGGGGCAGAGCCCAGCAACGGCTGGGCGCAGTTCGCCGTTTCTCGCTATGCGGGCGGTCAGATTTTCCGGTCCTTCTTCATCCCCATCGTGGGCACACTGATCCTCATCCTGCTGGCCGCCTACATGGTGCCGACCGCCTTCGGTGTCGAGCCAGCCTTTGCTGCCCAGATCAACCTAGGTCTGGTCACCTTGGCCGTGCTCCTGTTTGTCGTGTTGATCGCGCGCAAGACCTCTGCGATCGATGCGGGTAGGGAACACACTGCGCAGCAGTTGGCGGCCTCCCTCGCCGACGCCCAGCGCGTGGCCCGCCTAGAATCACTCTTCGCCGCAATTCCGTTTCCGATTCTCATTGCCGACCAAACGGGGCAAGTACAGTTCGCAAACAGCAAGTCCGCGCGACTCTTGGGTTACGGCACCGCAGACTTGGACGGCATGGCGATGGCTGATCTGATCCCGGGCGAGCTTAGCCTGAAACATTCCGCACTTTCGGCTCCTCCGACAGCCGCCGCGGGCGCCACAGCTGAAGCATAGCCGGTGGTAATCAGTGCGTCCGGGGAGGAAATCCCGGTCGAAGTCGATCTCGCACCTCTGGATGACCCCAGCGGACCGCAAACCATGGTGATTTTGCGGGATATCCGAGAACGACTCGTCGCCCAGGAGGAGGCCAAGCGATACGCGGCCGTGCTGGCCACGACGAACGACGCAGTGATCCTCACTGACAACCGCAACTTGGTCCAAGTTTGGAACCCCGCCGCTGAACGCATGTATGGCTGGTCGCGTGAAGTGGCGATTGGGATGTCGGCGGACCGTTGGGTCCCAGCAGAATACGCCGGACAGATCGCGGGCGTTCTGCGCGATGCGACCGCGGGGGAGCCCGTTGCCGGTGTGCGACTGCAGCATCGGTTTGCGGACGGAACGATTGCCGACGTGTCTATGACCGCCACGGCCGTGCGGGACAACACCGGTCGCGTGGTTGGAATCTCGCAGATCGTTCGCGATATCAGCGACGAAGCAGAGGCGGCGCGTCACGAAGCCCTGCTCCGAGAGCAACTGGCGGAATCCAACGAAGACCTGCAGAAGTACGCTTATATCGCCTCCCACGATCTCCAGGCTCCGTTACGGCGCATCACCGCGTTCTCGGAGTTGCTCGTCGATGACGTCGCCGCCGGTGACACCGAACAGACCGCCGAGACGCTGGGGCTGATCACCCGCAACGTGGAACGGATGCAGGTGCTGATCAGAGACCTGCTGGACTACTCCCGGATCGAAACTCGCACACAACCCAACGTCCCGATCAATCTGCACGTCATGGTCGCCGACGTGATTGACCGACTACGACTGTCGATCGACGCCACGGATGCCCAGGTCAGCAGCGACATTCCTGACGAGCTCACCTTGGTCTTCGACCCTTCCCAGTTCCTGCAACTGATGCAGAACTTGGTAGAAAACGCGCTCAAGTACCACGATCCGTCTCGAAGGCCCGTGATCAATGTGACTGCGGAGCAAGACTCACGGGAAACCACGATCCGGGTCAGCGACAACGGCCTCGGAATTGATGCCGAGTATCAGGCCAGGATCTTTGACATGTTCCAACAGGTCGCCGACACGGAGGGAACTGGGATCGGCCTAGCCATTGTTCGCAAGATCGTGCAACGTCAAGGCGGGAAAGTGAGCCTCACCAGCACGCTGGGCAAGGGGACCACGTTCGTCGTGCAGCTTCCCACGGCAGCAACTGCCCCCGGCACACTCGAGCAGGAGGCACGTGTTCCTGCCCAGGAGGCGAAGCGCGCGGCCGAGGTTCGGTAAGTTACGGGCTCGGATCGACCGGCAGTTCGAAGTCGGTGTCGTCGCGACGCGACAACCAGGCCGATAGCGGCGCCGACATCTCGGCTTGCCGGTCGCCCCAGTCGTAAACGACGACCGTGCCCGCGATGATGTCGTGTAAGGCGCGTCGCTTGCTGCCCACGATCAAGCCGAGGAACCCGAGGCCAAACAGCAGGAAAGACAGCGGCATCACCAACACCCGGACGAC
>JAHZKU010000098.1 GCA_022600255.1 Actinomycetes bacterium
ATTTCGCCGTCGTTCTGAACGCCCCTAGGGATCATCTTGGGCTTGTGGTAGGCCCACAGGAAGAAGGCACACACCAGCAAGACCGCGAAGAACATCAACAGAATCGGCTTGGTGAACTCGAAGATGCCGATCGTGAAGACTGGCTCAAAAGCAAACTCGCTGGCTCCCGGCGCAGGAAATCCGCACGCGCCCGAGGGGAACAGATGGCAGCCCCACGCCGACTCCGGAACAGCAACCGTCATTCGGTGTTCTCCCTTGCGTTGCGCATCCGAACTTGGGTCATCTTGTTGGACCAAGATGTCCCGGAGCGATTCTGGCCCACCGGCAATGCAGAATCACTAAGCGAAGATACCCGAACCATCGTTGTGTAGGTGGCCAAACCAACACCGAGCAAGGTGCCAAGTGCCAAACCGACCGTTTGGGCATCAAAAATCATGCCAATCAGGAACCCAAGTCCACCGTAAATCACGATGGCGGCAATGATGCGGTTCATGATTCCCCAAGCCTCCGAACCGGTGACTCCTGGCGTGCCAAGGGCCTCGCCGGAGTCCTCTTTTTTTGCCACAGGAGCATCCTGCGAAGAGGTAGGAGGTTGAGCCACGCCCATAAACTATCAGTACGGGTTATCGGGACGTAACAGGGGCAACAAATTGATTGCGGCCCACACAATGCCAGTCTCGTCCATGCTTCGCCGACGGGTACCCGCAACAAATCGCGGTGCCGCCGCGGGGCCAGGTTCAGTCGCCGTCGCTTCGTTAGCGCGACGACTGGGACCTAAAGTTCGTCCGCTGCCAACGCTGGGGCTGGCGCTGCGGGGGGCGGCGAATAAGGACACACCGGTGCGGCAACCAGGGAGCCCGAAGGTGAGCAGGCACTCCCGCCTGCGATTCACGCGGCCAACTCGCGGCTACTCCGGGACGTCCGCCCTGCGCGTCTGGACTGTGTCTGGCACGTTGTCCGGATCAACGTAGAGGACCTTGGTATTGGCGAACGTCCAAACTTCGGCCATGGTCCAGATGAGCGTACAAACCAGGATATTGACGGCGAATACCTTGGTGTCGAAGGCAGACACATCCGCGAGAATCACCAGCAGGATTGCTAGCACCCCGATCTTGGCCAGGTACAGCATCATCGCCACGGTCATTCCCATGGCTGGGTTGTTTTGCATGATTCGCGCGAGCACGACTTGCCCCACGGTGAAGAACGGAATCACCACGGCCACCCCCAACAGGGCGCCGATTCCTGCGGCCGTGCCCATCGCGAGCCAGACCACAACCGCGATTGCCAGCCCGACGATCGCAGTGGGCAGCGCGGCTCGGCGCAGAATCATCTTGGTGAAATTGTCCACTCCGCAAGGCTAACAGTCCTCAGCTGACCTGCTCCGCGCGTTCGTCGTTGATCCGCCGACCCGGCGGGCTGCGGAGCAAGGTGAGGACAACCGCCAACATCCCCGCCCCCACCAGCAACGCTGCCACGATCGGAACAAAGGCCAACGCGACGAAGGTGCCAGCCACGGTCGCAGCCCAGCCATAGAGCAGCAATACCGCTCGCGTCTGGGAATGACCCATCTCCATGATGCGATGGTGCAGGTGTTCCTTGTCTGGTTCAAAGGGTGATCGGCCTTTCCACGTTCTGCGAAACACCGCCAATCCCACATCCAGAACCGGAACGGCCAACACGGCAATCGGGATCAAGAGCGGCAACAGCGCCGGCACCAGCGTGGTAGACCCCACAGCGTTGGGATCGACGCGACCCACCAGCGTGACCGTGCTGGCCGCAAGCACTAGGCCCAAGAGCATGGACCCGGTATCTCCCATGAATAGCCGGGCGCGATAGAAGTTGTGCGGCAAGAACCCTAAACAAGCGCCGACCAACGCGGCCGTGGCCAGGGTGGGCAACGTGGCACGATCGAAGCCGTTCGCCACGCTGAGAAAATAGGAGTAGGCAAAAAATGCGGCAGCTGCAATCGCGGAGATTCCTGTGGCCAACCCGTCCAGGCCATCCACAAAGTTGATCGCGTTCACGGTGAAGACCACGATGAACACCGTGATCAGCACACCCCCCAAGGGGTCCAGGATAAAGACGCCATTGATCGGCAGCCAGGAAATCGAGATGCCCCCGTACGCGATGATCCCGCCCGCTAGGACCTGCCCTGCAAACTTGCTGAGCGCGTCGAGTCCGTACCGATCGTCGACCATCCCCACCAGCACCAACACCAACATGCCGGCAACGAGGCCCAACACCTCCGTGGGCAGTTCTCCTGGCGGTGCCTGGAACACTTGACTCATCAGCGGCAGTTGGCTGGCCACCAAGATTGCGGCCAAGAGTCCGGCCAGGATCCCTAAACCACCGAGCCGCGGGGTCGGATGCGAGTGAACGTCTCGATCGCGCACCTCGGCCACGGCACCCCATTTGATCGCGAACCGGCGCGCGAAGGGGGTGCTCAGATAGGTAACTGCTGCGGCCACGAACAGGCACAGCAGGTACTCACGCATGAAACTGTTCTACTCCACCCAGCCGGCTCAGCGCGGATAGGCGGGAAAACGTGTTACCAGTTCGGTAACTTCAGTGCGAATCTCATCGGCCTCAGTACCCGATTCATCCTTGAGGGCACGGCCAATGAGACTAGCGATCGCCTTCATGTCGCCGGGCGCCATCCCCTGCGTGGTCACCGACGGGGTTCCGACTCGGATGCCACTAGCCACCATCGGCGGCTGAGGATCGAACGGAATCGCATTCTTGTTCAGGGTGATGCCAACCCGATCACACCGTTCCTCCGCCTGGGTTCCCGTGACGCCGAGCTCTTGTAGATCGATGAGTCCAAGGTGCGTATCGGTGCCCCCGGACACGGGCCGCATTCCCTCGGCTGCCAAGCCGGCACACAACTCCTGCGCGTTGGCGATCACAGTGCGCGCGTATTCCTGATAGCTGGCCGAGGCGGCTTCCTTCAGTGCCACGGCCTTGGCCGCCACCCCGTGCATGAGCGGTCCACCTTGCATCATCGGGAACACGGCCTTGTCGATGGCCTTGGCGTGTTCCTCGCGGCACAAGATCATGCCACCCCTGGGGCCACGCAGGACCTTGTGCGTGGTGAACGTCACTACGTCTGCGAACGGGACGGGAGATGGAATCGCCTTGCCAGCGACGAGCCCGATGAAGTGAGCCGCATCCACCATTAGGATCGCGCCAACCTCATCGGCAATGGCCCGGAAGGCGGCAAAATCGATCAGTCGTGGATAGGCGGTTGCCCCACAGATAATCATGCGGGGCTTGTGCTCCAACGCCAGCTGCCGCACCTCGTCGTAATCGATCAGTTCGGTATCCTCACGGACCCCGTATGAAACAACGTTGAACCACTTACCGGAAAAGTTGACCCGGGACCCGTGCGTCAAATGACCGCCGTGCGGCAGACTCATCGCCAGCACAGTCTCGCCTGGCTTCACGAACGCACCGTAGGCCGCGATGTTCGCGCTGGCGCCGGAGTGCGGCTGGAGATTCGCGTGTTCTGCGCCGAACAGCGCCTTTGCGCGCTCGATCCCGATCACTTCCGCCTTGTCCACCTCCACACAACCGCCGTAGTAGCGCTTGCCCGGATATCCCTCGGCGTACTTGTTGGACAGGGTGGATCCAAGTGCGGCCAACACGGCCGGTGAGGTGAAGTTCTCGCTGGCAATCAGTTGCAGGCCGTCCCGAAGACGGTCCAGTTCCGACAGCAGAATCCCGGAGATTTCCGGATCCTCTTGGGCAAGTTGCTCGAAGTCAGGGCCCCAGAATGGCGTTTCAGTCATATCTAGAGTCTAAATGACATCTGGGGTCAGTAGACTCGCGCAAACGCCGAGGATCTGCTCTTGTGTCACATCGCCTTCTCGCAGCAGCCGGGGATCAGAACCTGTGACGTCCACAACCGTACTGCGCCCCCATTGCGGGGAAGGTCCAGCATCCAGATACAGCCACACGTCTTCGTCAAACTGGCTCTCAGCCTCAGCCACGGTTAGGGCGGGCGGAAGGCCTGCACGGTTGGCGGTGGACACAGCCAACGGACCCACCTCTGCGGCCAACGCGAGTAGGACAGGGTGCAGCGGCATCCGAACAGCGATACGACGCGCGGTCAGCGGCCAGGCCAGGCTCGGTTGCTGCCGCATCCGCAGGGTTAGCTGACCCGGCCAGAAAGCTTGCATCAAGTCGCGAGCCTGCCGCGAGATGCCCGTGGCGATGCCATCGGCCGTGCCAGGACTGGCCACCAACGCCGACATGGCCACATCATCTTTCCCCTTGGCATGCACCACTTGTGCAAATCCCGCCACGGAGAAGGCATCACAAATCAGCAGGTAGCTACTCTCCCCCGGTGCCACCACAGTGCGACCCCGGCGCAAGGCGGTGGCCGCGGTCGCAATCTGGCCCCCACGTGCACTCGGATCCAAGCAATCCAGTACCGTCATGTCCGAATTCCTTTCAGCTACCTCCCCACCAACCGCCAGATTGCGTGACACCGTCCAGCCTCTAGCCAGTCGCACGAGCGATCGCCGGGGTCGGGTAGGGGCGAACCTACCCCGACTCAACATCACCTACTGCTGTCGAAAGCATACTCACTGCGGCAGCGCATACGGTCGCGACCAGAAGCCCGACGCAAGCTGCGGCGATAACTCCTGGTGCGCTGAGCGGCGGATTACCCGCAGGAATCTCCAGCACCCTCCGAGCACCTCGGACACAGATTCCGACGGGTCCGGGGTAGATCAGGGCGCGCGCTCACTTTCGGCATAGACTCGCGCTATGGAAATCCTGCCAACGCTGCTGCAGTTTGTTGTGGGCTACGGGTCGCTGGCCTTAGTGGTTTGGGCGTTTGTTGACGCATTCCGCTTTGACCGGGCAGATTTCAAGACCGTCGATAAGATGCCACGACTCTTCTGGTTGTCGGCCCTAGCCTTGGCCTTCGCGCTATTCCTGTGGCTCGGCGCCTGGCGTTTTGATGACCCGTTCAGCGCGCGCAGTTTGACCTGGATTGCCGGGCTTGTTGTTGTCGCCGTGTACTTCTGGGATCTAAGGCCCAAACTGCAGAATGCCCAAATCGCCCGCCAACTTCGCGACCAGACCTAGTTAAAGCGCTGTGGTGTTCCCTGCGGCCCCGTTGCAGTGCTAAGCACTCCACACCCGGCCTCGCTACCCAGATCGATTTCGGCCAGTTGCGGCCGCTGAGCTCGCGCTGGCTGGGCTCCCATTTCCAGATCAGGGAGCCGCCACGAGGGTTGACTGTCAGCCAACCCCGATCATCAGCGTTGCCGAACGATCGACGGGCCCGGATCAGCCGCGGGGATACTCTTCCAACGTGGTGGTCTCGGTATTCACGTGGGTACCTTTTTCGCCAGCCAGGATCTCCGTAAGGTCGCCTAGGGCCCCGATGACAGCAGTAGCGCCTGGGTTTAACCGGGCAAACTCACAGGCCGCCTCCACTTTCGGCCCCATCGACCCCGCGGGGAACTCATACTGCTCGATTAAGTCCGGCGAAGCGGCTTTGATGCCACGTTGGTCGGGGGTGCCCCAATCCAGGTAAACCGCGTCAGTATCGGTCGCAATCACGAGCATGTCGGCATTGAGATCTTGCGCCAGCACGGCCGAGGACCGGTCTTTGTCGATGACAGCCTCCACCCCGACTAGTCGCTTGGGGTTGAAATCGTGCGGTCCATCGATATAGTCACCCGGCACGTACATAGTCGGGATGCCACCACCACCAGTGCAGACAACCACCGCACCAGTGGCTAGCAGGGCCTCAATCGAACCGATCTCAAAGATGCGCTTGGGGATCGGGCTCGGCACGACTCGGCGCCAGTTGTCTCCATCCTGTCGCACAGTCCAACCACGCTCGGCCGCCAGTTTGTCGGCATCCTCTTTGCTGTAAATAGGGCCCACAAACTTGGTGGGGTTTTTCATGGCAGGGTCGTCGGCATCTACCTCGATCATGGTGAGGATCGTGGCGATAGGCTTCTCAATCGGGAGCACGTTGCCTAGCTCTTGCTCGATGAAGTAACCGATCATGCCCTCGGTCTGCGCGCCGAGGACGTCGAACGGATACGTGGAAACGTCGTCATAACTCGAGGCCTGCAGGGATAGCAGCCCGACCTGCGGACCGTTCCCGTGCGAGATCACGAGCTCGTTCTCAACAGCAACCGGGGACAACGCCACACAGGCTTCTTTTACGTTCTCCCGTTGCGATTCCACCGTCATGGGTTCGCCGCGCTTCTGCAGGGCATTACCGCCCAACGCCACTACAATTCTCATTTGCTACTCCGATTTCGAATACTTCTTGTCACAGCAAGACCGGTGGGTCTCACTGCGATGTCTTGGTCGTTGCCAGGTCTAGCCCGACCGCGCCGGGGCGGAGCGGTCGCCCGCTCCGCACGCCCGACGCTGACGTACTAGTCGCCGATCGTGGCGACCATGATCGCCTTAATGGTGTGCAGTCGGTTCTCTGCTTGGGCAAAGGCCACATTGGCCGGCGATGAGAACACCTCATCGGTGACCTCCAGCCCTTGATCCATCCCAGTCTTTGCCGCGACATCGCGACCCACCACAGTATTGGTGTCGTGAAAAGCTGGCAAGCAGTGCAAGAACCGAGCGTGATCCTTACCAGTCTTGGCCATCGCTGCTGCGTTCACCTGATACGGCTTCAGCAGATTGATCCGGTCGTTCCAAACCTCTGCCGGCTCTCCCATGGAGACCCAGACGTCTGTCATCACAAAATCAGACCCAGGCAGCGCTTCATCGGGATCCTCCGTGAGCATGATGCGCGCACCACTCTCTTCGGCGCGGGCGTATGCTGCGTCCTGCACCTCTTTGGTGGGCCATAGCTCTTTGGGACTACAGATTCGGACGTCGGCGCCCATGATCGCGCCCATCACCAGCTCGGAGTTGCCCATGTTGGAGCGAGCATCACCCATGTAGGTGTAGGTCACTTCCTGGATGACCTTGCCGCGGGCGTGCTCGAGCATGGTCAGGAAGTCTGCCAACATCTGAGTGGGATGCCACTCATCGGTGAGGCCGTTCCAGACCGGAACCGAGGAGTACTCAGCCAACTCTTCTACGTCCGTCTGCGCGTTGCCGCGAAACTCAATGCCGTCGAAAAAGCCTGCTAGCACGGCCGCCGTGTCCGCGATCGACTCTTTGTGACCGATGTGAGAACCGCTTGGTCCGAGGTAAGTTACGTGAGCGCCCTGGTCGAAGGCACCGACTTCGAAGGCACACCGGGTTCGAGTGGAAGCCTTTTCGAAAATCAGGGCTACGTTCTTCCCCGCCATGCGCTGGCGTTCGTTCCCGGTGTACTTCGCTCGTTTGAGGTCACGCGACAGATCCAGCAGATACTGCAGTTCGTGGCGGGTGAAGTCGAGTTCCTTGAGGAAGTCGCGGTGTTTCAGGTTTACTGGCATTTTCTTCTCCTTGGTGTTGGTACGAGATTGAGATCGGGGGACGGATGTTCATTTCAGGGCTGCGCAGCGGCCGGATTTCCCGACTGCCGCGCAACCTCAGTCAGCGGTTGGCTAAGGCTGGTCGGCTACTCGTCAGCGCTGCCACGCTCCATCGGACAGGACATGCAGCGCGGACCACCACGACCACGGCCAAGTTCATTGCCCACAATGCTGTGGATCTCGATCCCCTGGCGGCGTAGGAAGGTATTGGTCACCTCGTTGCGGTCGTAGCCGAAGATCACTCCGGGGGCGACCGTCAGAAAGTTATTGCCGTCGTTCCACTGCTCCCGAGCGGCGCCGAGTTCATCGATTGGCGTCCGTAGCGGGGTCACCTTGTCGACGCCGATGGCCTCAGCCAGTACTGGCCACAGGTCGTCGTTCTCGACCAAGTCATACTCGCCACCGTCGTTCTTCTTGGTCAACGTAAAGGAACGGAGTCGCTCGGGTAGGTAGCCGTAGACCGAGAACTTGTCCTTGTCGATCATCGTCATGGCGGTATCGAGGTGCATCAGCGTCCGAGTCTTGGGAAGCTCAACGACGATCACTTTGTCGATCTGGGAGTCCGGGGCCGTGAAGTAGCCCTGAGCCACCATCCCAATGCCTTGGGGTGTGCTGCGTTCACCCATCCCGATCATGACGGTCCCGTTGCCGACGACCAAAATGTCGCCGCCCTCAATCGTGGCTGGGTCGTGACGGCCATCATCATTGCCGTAGTAGAAGTGCAGACCCTGGCTGAACTCGGGGTGGAAGTTCCAAATCGCCCGACTGTTAATGGTCTCGCGTTTCCGGGCTGGTTTGGCCATGGGGTGCACGGACAGGCCGTTGTAGGCAAAAGCGGTGTTGTCGCGCTGGAACAGGTGGTTGGGGAGCGGGGTCAAAACGAAGTCGTAGTCGTCCATGTACTCCCACAGCAAGGAGTTGATGCCAACGGGCAGCTCCAAATCCTTCTTAAGAACACCGCCGATCAAGAAAGACGCCAGATCCGCACCGGTCGCAGCCATGGCCAGCTCGCGCAGCGGCTCAACCAGCTGCGGTCCGACGTGATGCTCGTTGGCCGTCCGATCTAGTAGCCACTCCCGGGCCCCGGGAACGTCCATCGTCTCGGCGAGCACATCCCGGAAGTGATGAACCTTTACGCCCTGCTGCTCCAGCCCGTCCGCAAACGCCTTGTGCTCAGAGCGGGCATTTTTTGCCCACATGACGTCATCGAACAACAGTTCCTCGCAGTTCTGCGGGGTGAGACGGTCCAGCTCGAGGCCAGGCTCGTGCAGCATGACCTGCTTAAGTTGCCCAACTTCCGAATCGACATGCAGTGCCACAGTTACTCCCTTAGTGATCGCGAACCCATCGTCACACCAGGTTGAATCTTGTCCACTGGCCGATCGGGCTACGCAGTTCCGATATCCACATCGTTGCGCAAACTCGGGCTCTTTGCGATGCTCGTCACCCAATCAGCGGCTAGGCACGGCCGGTTGGTCCCTTTTCGGCAGGATTCTTCCAAAAACATGTCATTCCGGCAGCGAACCCCGTCGAACATACGGTTCGATGGGTCTCGGAGCATCGACCCCGATGGAGGGAACCATGTCAGCAGACGCACCAATCGCGGACTCACCACCTGGTGGCGAGCCCCCCACCCCGACACCGGAGAAGAAGAAGGGATTCAAGTTCCCCACGGCCTTCACGGTCCTGTTCTTCGTCCTGATCATCGTCTGGGTCTTCAGCTTCATCATTCCGTCCGGCTCCTACCAATACGTGAGTTGCGATGGCGAGGCCCCCAAGCCGATCGCAGGAACCTATGAGGAGACAGAGGTCGAGTCCACATTCCGGGACCGGATCTATGATCTGTGGTTGTCTCCGGTCAACGGCCTCTATGGTCTGCAGGAAGCTTCGGAGCCCGTAGAGGATCCCACGGCTGAGGAACAACAACTTGCCGATGACACCTGTGGGGCCGGTGTTGACGCAGAAGTCCTTGGCGGACAGGGTCAGATCGGGCCCTACAACGAAGGCTCGTTGTTCGGCGCGGTAGCCGTCTTCTTCTTCGTCTTGGCCATCGGTGCCTTCATCACCGTGACCATCAAAACCGGAGCCCTAGACGCTGGCATCGGCCAACTCACTAGCAAGTATCGAAAACGCGGGATCGTACTGATCGTGATCCTGATGTTTGTGTTCTCGCTAGGGGGCACCACGTACGGCATGGCTGAAGAAACGTTGGGCTTCTATGCCTTGATTGTGCCGATCATGGTGGGGTTGGGCTTCGACCGAATGGTTGGAGCGGCCACCATCATGGTGGGTGCTGGCGTTGGCACGCTTGCCTCCACGGTGAACCCGTTTGCCACGGGGGTAGCCTCCGATGGGGCGGGCATTCCGCTCGGGGACGGCATTCTGCTACGAGCCTTGATGTATGTGTGTCTGACCGCAGTGGCGATCTGGTTCGTGACGCGTTACGCCCGGAAGGTCAAGAAGGACCCCAGCAAGTCGTTGCTAAAACCACTTCCGGAAGACGCCCACATTCAGAGCGATGAGGAACACCCCTCAAAGATGACGAGCCGGCAGCGGATCGTCATCTGGATCTTCATGCTGACGTTTGCCCTGATGATCTTCTCGGTCATCCCGTGGCGAGACTTCGGCAGCTCCGATGTCCTGGAGACCATCACCCTAGACTGGTACTTCCCTGAACTTGCGGCTCTGTTCCTAGTCGGAGCGGTCATCATTGGTCTGGTTGGCCAGCTTGGCGAAGAGGGCATGGTCAACGGGATCGTATCGGGGATGGGCGACTTCATGGGGGCGGCGTTCATCATCGCCTTGGCCCGTGGCGTGACAGTGATCATGAACAATGCTGAGATCACCGACACGGTCCTGAACGCGCTGCAGAGCGTGATTTCGAATGTGCCGTCGCTGTTGTTTGGCCCGATGATGTTCATCGCGAACATACCCCTGGCATTCCTTGTGCCATCCTCATCCGGGCACGCGACGCTGGCGATGCCGATTATGGCGCCGTTGGCCGACTTCGCCGATCCACCTGTGTCGCGCGCCATCGTGGTGACGGCCTATCAGTCTGCTTCGGGCTGGGTGAACCTGTTCACCCCAACCTCGGCAATCGTGATGGGCGGCTTGACCTTGGCGAAGGTCGGCTACGACAAGTACATCCGGTTCGTCTGGCCACTACTGGCGATCCTGTTCGTACTGGTCTGCTTGTTCCTGATCCTGGGAACACTGGTGCCCGCTCTTGGCGGCCCGGTCGGCTAACGCGACACAACCCACGCGTTCAAGCCAACAACGCGACGAGCCCGGTGCCTAGCAAGTTCTTGCTGGGGACCGGGCTCGTCGCATTTTTCTGACAGATCCGCCTGCTCGCTAGTTGATCATGGTGATCGCGCCCGTCTTCACATCGTAGACCCCTCCACTGATCGGGACATTCGCGATCGCGGGTGACGCCGCGAGCAGCGCGATATCATCGCGGACGCTCAGTGCTAGGTCCGGGAAGGGCAG
>JAHZKU010000099.1 GCA_022600255.1 Actinomycetes bacterium
CGAACACGACGCTGACTCTGTCGTAGACGTCATCACCAAAACCGCCCAAACCGGTCGCATCGGCGACGGGAAAGTGTGGACCATGCCAGTGGACACCGTCGTACGCGTCCGCACCGGCGAACGCGGCACCGACGCCCTCTAACCGGTGCGTGCACCGTATCGGGAAGATAACTGATTGGAGATAGATCGTGCGGGCAGGGCAAGGATCCACAGAAGGCGCAGAAGCACCCGGGGGGAAGCTTCGCACCGATGCGCAGAGCGCAACGGCTGGATACCTTGCCGCCCGCGACGATCTCCTACGGCGTCCTGGGCCTCCCGGCCCGGGGCGCCGTAGTGCGTTGTTGGCGCTGACCGATCGTTGGCTCACCGATTTGTTTACGCTGTCCGGCACTGACAAGGCTGGCGCCGCACTGGTTGCGGTGGGTGGCTACGGTCGTGGCGATCTGTGTGTTGGCAGTGATCTGGATTTGTTACTGCTGCAGCGTGACAGCGCCTCCCACAGCGCCGATCAGATTTGGTATCCCATCTGGGACACCGGTCTATCGCTGGATCACTCGGTCCGCAAAGTTGGTGAAGCCCGCAAGCTTGCCGGCGAGGACTACAAGGTGCTGCTGGGGTTGCTTGATGCCCGCACCATTGCCGGGGATGAGTTGCTGACAGAGCAACTGGTGTCGTCCGTACGGAGCGATTGGCGAGCGTTTGCTCCCAAACGGCTGGAAGAGATCCGGGCCGCAGTCGACACCCGGCGGGAGCGGGCCGGTGAAGTTGCCCACTTGTTGGAGCCGGACCTCAAGGAGTCCTACGGCGGATTGCGCGACTTGGTGATTCTGCGGGCAATCGCGGCATCTTGGATCACCGATGTTCCGCACAGTGAGCTTGAGGCTGCCAAGCTATTGCTGCTCAATGCGCGCGATGCGCTGCACGACAAGGCCCCGCGCCCCACAGACCGACTGCTCATGCAGGAGCAAATCCCCGTGGCCAACGAGTTGGGCCTCGCGAGTCCCGACGAACTGATGCGGCAGATTTCCAAAGCTGGCCGATCGATCGCTTGGGCCAGCGATCGCACTTGGTACACGGCCAACCGCGTGACGCGCAGGTCACCACGCAGGCCTTTCAAGAAGCTATTGTCCCGGCCGGACCGGCACCCGTTGGCTCCTGGGGTGGTAGAGCAACAGGGTGAAGTTGTTCTCGCAGCCGACGCCAAACCGGCGGAAGATCCCGGCTTGGTGCTGCGTGCCGCGGCAGCGGCCGCGCACGCTGGGCTGCAGTTGACCCCTCACGCGGTAGACCGACTCGCGAAGGAATCCGCGCCATTGCCACAACCGTGGCCAAACACGGCGCGAGACTCATTCGTTTCGCTGCTCGGAGCCGGTCGAGCTGCGGTGACGGTGTGGGAATCCTTGGACCAAGCCGGCATCATCAGCGACATAATCCCGTACTGGGAGGTCATCCGCAGCGCACCGCAACGCAACCCGGTCCACCGCTTTACGGTCGATCGGCACCTCGTCGAGACCGCGGTCGCCGCGGGTCGCTTTCAGCGGGAGGTGGCGCGCCCAGACCTACTGCTCGTTGCAGCCCTCCTGCACGACATCGGCAAGGGACGGCCAGGCACCGACCACACCGATGTTGGTGTGGAACTTGTCCGGGAGATCGCTCCCCTGATGGGGTTCAACGAAGCCGATTCGGAGATGATCGTTCGACTTGTGGAGTTCCACCTGCTGCTTCCCGAGGTTGCCACCAGGCGTGACCCAGACGATCCGGCGACGATCGAGTTGGTGGTCTCGGCGGTGCAGAACATGGCTACCTTAGAGTTGCTCTACGCACTCACCCGAGCCGATGCTGCGGCCACGGGACCGGCCGCGTGGAGCGATTGGCGCCAAGCGCTGATTACCGACCTGGTGAATCGCACCAGAGCCGCGCTCACCGGCGATGAGCCCGAAGCGCTACCCGATCTGGCAGTTGAGCAGGCTGAGGCGATTAGTGCCGGCATCACCGTTGTCGAACTCAGCGATGCCGCGCCGGGTGACCTCACTCGAGCCACGATTGTTACTCCGGACCGTACCGGTGTGTTGTCTATCGTGGCGGGTGTCTTGTCGGTCAACGGCTTGAACGTGCGGGCGTCTCGAGTGGCCACATCGGACGGAATGGCAATCTCGCAGTGGTGGGTGGGGGCGAACTTCGGCCGGCTCCCCAACGAGGCGAAAATCCGATCTGACCTCATCTTGGCGCTGGAAGGAAAACTGGACCTCGCGGCCCGCATCAAGCGCCGAGAGGCCGACTACGCTGACGAGACCAAAGTCTGGGCCCTCGATCCGCATGTGGATGTGGTCCCCGAAGCCTCGGACCAAGCCACCGTCGTGCAAGTGCGCACCTTCGATCGTTCGGGTGCGCTCTATCGACTGGCCGGGGCCATCTCCCGATCGGGCGCCGATATCGTCGCAGCCCGCGCTGACACCATGGGGTCGAACGTCATCGACGTGTTCTACTTGACCGACGCCCAGGGGGATGTGTTGAACGAAGCACTGATCCAGGACGTCGTGAAGCGGCTGACCGAGGCGGCGTCAAACTAGTGGTTGCGGGTGCGGTGCCTAGGATTGCGCGTGGAGTCGGCGTTACCCTGTTAGGCAGGAGTTGTGCTGGCGCCACCCGCGCGGGTACGCCGTCGATATGAGCAATCTTCTGGTCGGCACAGATCATGGTCTGGCCGGCACAGATCAGCAACCGGCCACGGGCCAGCGAGGGGAATCGTGTTCGCATCACTGTCTGATCGGCTGACGTCCACGTTCAAGAATCTACGGGGCAAGGGTCGGCTCAGTGAAGACGACATTGACCAGACGGTGCGGGAGATTCGGCTAGCGCTGCTGGATGCAGATGTGGCGCTGCCGGTGGTCCGCCAGTTCACAAAGCAGGTGAAAGCCCGCTGCTTGGATGTTGAGGTTTCTCGTGCGCTAAACCCGGCCCAGCAGGTCGTCAAGATCGTCAATGAGGAGCTCATCGCCATTCTGGGCGGCGACACCCGGCGGCTGCGCTTCGCCAAACAGCCACCAACCGTCTTGATGCTGGCGGGCCTACAAGGAGCTGGAAAGACCACGCTCGCAGGCAAACTCTCTCGTTACCTCAAGGACGCCGGCCACTCACCGTTGCTGGTGGCGGCCGACCTGCAGCGCCCAAATGCCGTTGACCAGTTGCAGGTGGTCGGTGAGCGGGCTGGCGTGCCCGTCTTTGCGCCCCAGCCAGGGAACGGCGTCGGGGATCCGGTGCAGGTAGCCAAAGCCTCGATCGAACAGGCCGATCGGGCTCTAAACGACATCGTCATCATCGACACTGCCGGTCGACTCGCCATTGACGCCGAACTGATGGAGCAGTTGCGCGATATCCGCGACGCCGTTACGCCAGACGAGACGCTGCTAGTGGTGGACGCCATGATTGGCCAGGATGCCGTCAGCACGGCCGCCACGTTTAATGACGAGGTCGGCTTTGATGGCGTCGTTCTCACCAAACTGGACGGTGATGCTCGTGGCGGGGCAGCGTTGTCGGTGGTTGGTGTCACGGGCAAGCCGATCATGTTTGCTTCGGTTGGGGAGGGGGTCACCGATTTCGAGACCTTCCACCCAGACCGGATGGCCTCCCGGATTCTGGACATGGGCGATGTCCTCAGCTTGATCGAACAGGCAGAGAAGGCGTTCGACGAGGAGCAGGCTGCCCGGATGGCCGGGAAAGTCGAACGAGGCGAAGACTTCACCCTGAACGACTTCCTTGAGCAAATGCAGGCAGTGAAGAAGATGGGTTCTCTCACCAAGCTGCTCGGGATGTTGCCAGGCATGGGGGAGATGAAGGATCAGCTTGACTCCCTAGATGACCGTGAGATGGACCGAGTCTCGGCCATCATCCAATCGATGACACCGGCTGAGCGGGCTGATCCCAAAATCCTCAACGGTTCGCGACGGTCACGAATCGCCGGCGGGGCCGGGGTTGAGGTTCAGAACGTGAACCAACTGGTGGATCGATTCGCCGAAGCCCAGAAGATGATGAAATCGATGCGTCAGGGTAAGGGTGGTGGACTCCCCGGGATGCCCAACATGCCCGGACTAGGCGGCAGCAAGAAGAGTCGCGGCAAGGCCGCCAAAGGGTCAAAGAGCAGGAAGCGTCGCTCTGGCAATCCCGCCAAGCGGGCTCAGCAGGAGCTGGCGTCTGCCAATAAAGCCCAGTCCGACGGCGCAGACTTGGATTCCTTGGAGCTGCCTGCAGAGTTCAAAGATCTGCTTGGGCCCAAGGGGTGAGCCGTGGCGGCGCGTACCCAGCCGCTGGCGGCAGAGAATAGCCGCCGCGCGCTAGGCGTAGCCCCGCATTTGGGTCGGGACTAGGTCTTCTGGCAAACTGAGCAAGCAACGTGGCAGCCCTCTACCTGTTTCGTTGGCAATCCGGTTGGCCTCATCCGATCCCCACACGAGTTGACGCTGGTCGCAAAACCATTATTAGGAGACATGTACCGTCGTGGCAGTAAAGATCAAGTTGAAGCGGATCGGCAAGATCCACATCCCCCAGTACCGCATCGTTGTTGCGGACGCTCGGACTGCCCGCAGTGGCCGGGCCATCGAAGAGGTGGGGCAGTACCGACCCAAGGAGGAGCCGAGCTTCATCAAGGTGGACTCGGATCGGATTCAATACTGGCTTTCGGTTGGGGCGCAGCCCACAGAACCTGTCTTAGCCCTGTTGAAGATCACGGGCGATTGGCAGCAGTTCAAGGGCCTCCCGGGTGCAGAGGGCACGCTGAAGGTTGCTGGCCAGAAGAGTGACAAGCAGGCAATCTTTGATGCCGCGGCCAAGGACGCCGCCTCGGAGCAGGATCGCTTGGATGCGTTCAAGGCCAATGCCGCCAAAAAGGCTGCCGCAGAGCGTGACGCTGCCAAGGCCAAGGCTGAGGCTGAAGAAGCGGCCGCTCAGCCAGCGGCCGAGTCGACTGACGCCGAGGCTCCCGCTGAGGCGAGCAGTGATGAATCGGCTGAAGCGGCCCCGGCTGCTGACAAAGGCGCGGATGCCTGATGCTGGCTGACGCACTTGAACACCTAGTCCGCGGTATCGTGGACAATCCAGAAGATGTCTCAGTGAAGTCACGCGATCATCGCCGCGGAATGAACCTCAAGGTACGGGTCAACCCCAGTGACATGGGCCGCGTGATTGGTCGCTCGGGTCGCACCGCCACGGCGCTGCGAACAGTGATCGGAGCCCTGTCGGGCCGTGATCGTGTGCGGATCGACTTCACGGATGGGGAAGGTCGCTAGGATGCGGGTGCTGGTCGCTGTGATCGGCAAACCCTTTGGGGTGCGCGGTGAAGTGACCATTCGCAGTCATTCTGACGAACTCGAGTCACGACTCGAACCCGGTACCGAGGTCTTTCTGAGCGAAACTGGTTCTGACTCCTTGCTGCTCGACTCCGCCCGGTTTTCGCCAGGCGGCGGTGTCCTGGCTTTGGCGGGTATCGACGCGCGCGAGGCAGCGGAGGACTTACGCGGAGCTGATTTGTGGGTGCAGATCGCCGAACAGGCGCGTCCAGATGCGGACGATGAGTGGTACGCCCATCAGCTCGTCGGGCTACCGTGCCTGAACACTGCCGGCGAAACACTCGGGAAAGTGGTCGCTGTGCAGGCGCATCCCGCCCACGACACCTTAATCGTGCAAACCGGCTCGACCGAGGTGATGGTTCCGTTCGTCCAAGCGATCGTTCCGGAGGTGGGCGATGACGGCGTTGTTGTTGCCGATCCTGGCGGCCTCTTCCCGACAGACTGACGGTTTGCCAGCCGTCGGTGAACGGGAGTGAGATTCGGCCAGAGTTGAGTAGCCCAGCGTCGGAGTCGGCTAGGAGTGAGGAACCTGCGATGCGGATAGACATCATTAGCATCTTCCCGGACTACCTAGCCCCGCTGGAGCTGTCTCTCATCGGGAAAGCGCGCGCTGCCGGCCGCCTCGAGTTGCACACTTGGGATTTGCGGGCGTTCACCACCGACCTGCACCGGACCGTCGACGACACCCCGTATGGCGGTGGTCCCGGCATGATTATGAAAGCCCCGCCCTGGGGTTCGGCGATAGACGCGGTGTTGGAAGCCACCGATTCGGATCCACTTCTGGTGTTTCCCATGGCCAGTGGGCATACCTTCACACAACGCACTGCCGAGGCCTGGAGTGGGGAGGAGCACCTGGTTTTTGCCTGTGGTCGCTACGAAGGTATCGACGATCGCGTGATGGTCCATTACAGCCAATCCAATCGAGTGGCAACGGCCAGAGTTGGGGACTATGTCCTTGCTGGGGGAGAGGCCGCCACTTTGGTCATGGTTGAGGCCATTGGCCGGTTAGTCCCTGGGGTATTGGGGAATGCCGCAAGCGTTGTGGATGACTCCTTTGCGAAGGAGCGCGACGAAGTGCAACTAGAGGGCCCCAGCTTCACCAAACCTAGGCAGTGGCGCGGCCTGGCGGTTCCCGAGGTATTGCTGAGCGGCGACCACGCCAAGATTGCTGAATGGCGCGAAGAGGCGTCCCGGTCCCGCACTCGGGAACGCAACTAGCGGTGCGGGTTGGGTCAGCAACCACCCGGTGGCCTGACCCGAGGCGGGTTTCCCACGCGGTGTGGTTCGTGGCATACTCGAACAGCCGAGGCTATGCCAACTCACCTGCCATGGGGGGTGTGGATATTTTGGCCCGGAGGGTGAAACCCTTACCAACTCACATCACCTCAGTGGGCGACCCATGGCGGCTACGGAAAGAACAACCATGCGCAAGCTTGATTTCATCGACAACGACTCGATGCGCGACGATATCCCCGACTTCCGCCCCGGAGACACCCTCAAGGTGCACGTTCGGGTCGTCGAAGGAAACCGGGAGCGGATTCAGATTTTCCAAGGTGCGGTTATTGGCCGTCACGGTGAGGGCGTGCGGGAGACCTTCACGGTCCGCAAGGTGTCTTTCGGCACCGGCGTAGAGCGTACCTTCCCAGTGCACTCACCAATTATCGATAAGATTGAAGTTGTTTCTAAGGGCGACGTGCGCCGCGCCAAGCTCTATTACCTACGCGACCGGCGCGGCAAGGCTGCAAAGATTCGCGAAAAGCGCGACGTCTGACCGATCGCAAATCGTCCTATCGAAGTAGGGTCGTTCTGTGACCGTAGTTGAGGAAGAACCCCAGGTCCCGCAGTCGCGGCAGAAGCGTCGGATTCCGTTTTGGATCGAGCTTCCGCTGGTTCTAATTGTGGCCGTCCTGCTGGCGTTTTTCGTGAAGACGTTCATCGTTCAGGTCTTCTACATTCCGTCCGGGTCCATGGAGAACACGCTGCAGGTGGGGGACCGAGTTGCCGTCAATCGGTTTGAGTACCGGCTTGGTGAACCACAACGCGGGGATGTCATCGTGTTCGATGGCGTCGACTCCTTCGTGCCGGCTAGTGCTGAGCCGCCTTCTGAGGGCCCAGTGCGCGAGTTTGTGAAGGAGTTGGGTCGAACAGTAGGCATTGTCCCGCCACCGGACACGGTGTTCGTGAAACGCGTGATCGGGGTCGGCGGTGACCAAGTCAAATGCTGCGACGAGGCTGGTCAGATCACGGTGAACGGCCAGCCCATCTCAGAGTCTGCCTACCTTTTTCCCGGTGACGCCCCCAGCAATACCCCGTTTGACGTCATTGTGCCCGAGGGCAAACTTTGGGTAATGGGCGATCACCGGTCAGCTTCGGCGGATTCGCGCGCGCACCAGGGCGATCCAGGCGGTGGCTTTGTTCCCGTCGATCGGGTGCTCGGTGAGGCGTTTGCCGTGATCTGGCCATGGGATCAAATCCAGTGGATCAGCGAGCCGGCTTGGGCAGAACAACTGAATCAGTAAACGGGGCTGCTTGATCAGCCTAGGTCCGACCCGAATTCGCAGTCGGACACGTGATCGTTCACCACCCCGCAGGCCTGCATGGCCGCATACGCCGTCGTGGGACCAATAAACCGAAAACCCAACTTGCGCAGTTGTGCGACGAACGCAGTGGACTCCGGCGTGCTGCCCGGCACGTTCGCGGGGTCAGTCGGGCGCTCGTGGTGATCCGGCGCTGCCGCATAGAACCGTTGTTTCAGGGCACCCGGCCCTTCGGCTTGCGTTAGGGCCATGACAGCGCGCGCGTTCCCAATCACCGCGGAAATCTTGGCTCGATTTCGGACGATTCCGGCGTCAGCCAGAAGGCGTTCCTGATCAGTCTCATCGAAGCCTGCCACGAGGGCTGGATCGAAGCCGGTAAAGGCATCGCGGAATGCGTCTCGCTTGCGCAGAATCGTGAGCCAGGACAGCCCAGACTGGAACACCTCCAGACTCAGCCGCTCGAACACCGCAGCGTCGCTGGTCACTGGGCGGCCCCATTCTTGATCGTGGTAGGCGGACAACAACTCACCTTGGGCCCATGGGCATCGTGTGGTCACAACGGCACGGCCTGCGTGGCTCAACTACGCGCCGGAATGGGACCACACGCCATCGGATAGTTCCCAGAGCGTGCCGACGTGAGCGACTGGTTGCCGTCCGACGTCGCGGCGTCGGCCGCCAGTGCCCGCACCTTGGCCTTCATGGCCTTCGGGCTGCCCGTAATATCCCACTGCAAGTAGCCGGGAGTACGCCAGTCCGCAGCAAACGTGTTCTGGAAAGTCTGCATCGCCGGTACGGCCAACTGATAATCGGCAGGAGCCCCGTTGCGGGAACTGAGCATCAGACCGAGTTCCCGATTGAAGTTCAAAGATGCAAAGGAGATGTTCTGTGATCCCACAAAGACGTCCGCATCGTCCACAACAATCACCTTGGCGTGCACATAGAGCTGTTTTGTGTAGGACTGATCGTCGTCCACCTGGGTCAGTCGGATCTTGGCCCCGGCATCGGCCAACTGCGTGAAGGCCTGCAGGTACTTGGTTGTCAAGGTCATCAGAATCTTGACGTCCACGCCAGCGGCGGCGCGAGCTGCGAGCGCATCGACGATATCGTCGTCGTTCATCTCCTCGTTGTAGAGAGTAATGGTCGACTTGGCCGAGTTGATCAGCGCCAGGGTACGCTCCCGAGCATTCCCCTGTACGACGTTTCCGGGGGCCGGATCGAACGGATAACCCTGCGCTGCGTCGGGATACTGCGTTACCGCTGGACTGCCTTGCGGCCACGTCGCGCCGTTGCTCCAAGTCAACGGCAGCGGGCTGGCCAACAGGCCGTTTGTATTGGTGCGTGATGGCGTCGTACCCGGCGGCACCGCGCCACAGTGGAGGTCTGAGAAGAATACGGACGTCACCTCGGCGATCAGAGTTGGGTCTTTCTCAGCAACAAAGAAATCTCGAGCCGCCCATTCGATGCAGTTGTTCTCTGTGCAACCTTTGGCGGGATCGTCGATGTCGTTGCCCCATCCGTACGACTGCAGGTTCCCTGTGGAAATCAGTGCTTGGGCGCTCGTCGGCAGGTCTGCTGCGGCTAGCGGCAGCCCGGTGTCGGGGTCGGCCCCATCCAGAATGATGGTCTTCTCATGGGTCACCTGAAAGTTGTTGTTGGCGAAGTTGAGTTGCACCGCCCCAGGAGCACTCGCGCTCGCGGCCGCGTCCGCGAGGGACTGTTGCGTCGCGTAAATCCAGTCCAGCTTGTAGTACTGCGCACACTCACCCTGCGGCGTGTCGGAATAGCAGTCACTGTTGTACCACTGCCCGTTCACAACCAAACGCACGTCAACGCCGCGCGTCACAGCGCGCATCAAGGCACCTGGCGCGCCCTTTTGGCCGACGATGTTCGGGCCGCCGATTTCGTAAATGACGATGTCCACCGTGTTCTGGGCCCCATCAATCGCGGCGACGATGTCTGATCCCCCTTCTGGCAGTGCAACCGCTTGCGGCTGCGAGTCAAAGTTGACGCCACTCAGTGAGGTGCCGATGAGATTGGTGCCACCGAAATTTGTGTTGGCCACTGTCGCATCCGTGAAGTTGCCACCCTTCAGAGTTGCCTTGCTCAGATTCGCGGCGGTGAGATCGACCCCTTGCGCTTGAGCTTTGCGAAGGCTCGCCTTGCGAGCGTTCAAATCACGAAGGTTAGCCCCACCCAAATCGGATTTGGTGAACTTGCCCTTCACCGCCCGAACCGACAGCCAATCGGTGTTGCGTAGATCCGCCTGATTGATCTTCAGCTGCGGGGCCCGGGCTTGGCTGAAGGTCGCCTTGCGGGCCTTAATGCGCTTAGCTTTGGCCTTCTTCAAGTTGGCGTCGGCTAGCGTGGCTTTGCGCAGCGTCGCCCGATTAAGGGTTGCGTTTTTCAGATTTGCACCGCTCAGGTTGGCCCCCTTGAGATTGGCCTTGCTGAGGTCGGCCCCGCGCAGATCGCTACGCTGCAGATTGGCCTTTTTCAGGTTCTTTCCGCGCAGGTTCGCGCCACGCAAGTCTGCACCCCGGCAATCGGCGCGTGGGCCGATACGGCAGGCCGTTGCCGTCGCGGCTACCGGCTTGGCTGCGGAATCATTGCTAGCTATCGGACGCTCGATACTGGCATGTGAGCCACCGACGCTTGTGCCGGCCACCAATACGACCCCGACAAGAAGGGTGATGCCCATCTTCGTTTTCATCCTGCAACGCTAACCAGTGATATGTCTGGTTGCGCGTCGAAGCATCTGTCGGTTGGGTGCCTGCTGCCAACGCGGAGACGGACCACCCACCCCCGAATGCAGCGGCCAAACGTTCTACAGTGCAAACATGCCGAAACCGTCATTGCGCGTAGAGCGTGCGCTGCTGCGGTCCGGGGCTATCCGGATCGCGGGCATGGATGAGGTGGGTCGAGGCTCGCTGGCGGGACCGGTGAGTGTGGGTGTGGCGGTGATCACTGCGCAGACGCGTTCCGCACCTCAGGGTCTGAAAGACTCCAAGCTGCTCACCGCGCAACAGCGTCGTGACTTGCTCCCTCGCGTAACTCGTTGGGCAGATGCGGTTGCGGTTGGACATGCCAGCCCACAGGAAATCGATGCGATCGGTCTCACCGCAGCGCTGCGGCGCGCTGGCTGGCGGGCGCTGGCCCAAGTCACTGCTGTTGATCACGTCTTGTTGGACGGCAACTGCGATTGGTTGACCCCACCGCAAGATGTGTTGTTTCCCGATCACGACAGGGCAGGCACCCTAGATCTGACCCACCACATTCCGGTTACCACCCGGATCAAGGCTGATCAGCAGTGTTCCGCGGTGGCCGCCGCGAGCGTCGTGGCCAAGGTGACACGGGACGACCTCATGGTCGCTAGCGCCGAACGTTTTCCACAGTATGAGTGGCAGCTGAACAAGGGGTATGCCTCTCCCCAACACCTAGCTGGCATCCGGGTCGCGGGCCTGAGTGGGGAGCACCGCCACTCTTGGCGGATTGCCGCGGCTCAGCGTGCCGATGCGGGGCCTGCTGCAACGCGCGAATCCACGCTTAAACACTGAGTGGCCGGGGATCATAGCGGTTCTCCACAGGTTCGTGATCGGGGTGAGCTGCGGGATTGTTGAAGCGTTGACTAGCAGTCAGGGAGGCCAAGATGACTGAGCCAACAACGCGGACGATGCCAGCCACCGCACTCCTTGGACGGCGAGGAGAAGATGCCGCCACCAGCTACCTGCGCTCTGTTGGGATGTCGGTGCTGACTCGCAACTGGCGGCGCCGCCTCGGCGAAATCGACATCATCGCGCGTGAGGGGGTAACGCTCGTCATGGTCGAGGTGAAAACTCGAACAGGAACGCGACACGGTAGCCCCGCCGAAGCCATCACACCAGCAAAGCTGGCTCGCCTCCAAGCGCTGACCAACCAATATCTAGCGGAAAACCACGATCGGGAGCGGGGTGTGCGACTAGATCTCGTTGGTGTGCGGATCGTCGCGGGTGAACCGCACATCAATCACGTCCGGGGGATCTCTTGCTGAGGGTGGCGCTAACGCAGGCCGCGACCTGTGATGGGGTGGGGGCGCACCTCATAGACGTACAAGTGCACATTTCCAGCGGGCTGCCCCGCGTTACGGTGATTGGCTTGGCGGACCCAGTCGTAGCCGATTCGCGCGAACGAATCCGGTCGGCGTTTGCCACGAATGCTCTGAAGTGGCCCGATCAGCGCATCACCATCGCACTCTCACCGGCCGAACAGCCCAAACGTGGGGCGGAGCTAGACCTCGCAATCGCCGTGGCAATCCTCTCGGCCGCTGGCGATCTGCCTGCCGAAGCGCTAGCGGAGGCCACCTTCGTCGGCGAGCTGAACCTAGACGGCACCCTGCGCGGTGGCAATCGGAGTTTCGCAATAGCGGGCCTGATTTCCCGAACGCGGCCAGGGAGTCGGGTCTACGTTCCGGCCCCCGACATCGACCGCTGGGCGTTGGTGCCCGGGATTCGACCAGTCCCCATCACGGATATCGCCGAACTGGTTGCCATCCTGCGCGGTGAACAAGTCCCAACTCCCGTAGATCGCCCCACGTTGCCTGCAGACACCCAGCTCTATGAAGAACTGGCTGATGTCACCGGCCAGTTCGGGGCCTGTCAAGCCCTAGAAGTGGCGGCTGCAGGTGGGCACCACCTTCTGCTGAGCGGCCAGCCCGGGATTGGGAAGACTATGCTGTGCCAACGATTCGCAGGGCTGCTGCCGCCAATGTCGATTGCCGAAACGTTGGAGGTAGCCGCCATCCGAGAGGTGACGAATGAAGCGGAGTCCGCATTATCACGACGTCCGCCATTTCGGTCACCCCACCACACCAGCTCTCACGTTGCCATGGTCGGGGGAGGCCACCAGGCCCGACTACGACCCGGAATGGTGACACAAGCCCACAATGGTGTGCTGTTTCTCGACGAGGCCCCCGAATTTCGACGGGAAAGCATCGAGGCGCTGCGCCAACCGTTGGAGTCTGGCACCGTCACGATTGCCCGTTCCGGGCTCTCGGCGACGTTGCCAGCGCGGTTTCAGTTGCTCATGACCCAGAACCCATGTCCTTGCGGTTTGGCCGAGACGCCCGGTGGTGACTGCCGCTGCGGGCCCTTGGCGCGGCAACGCTATGAGAACCGCCTGTCCGGCCCCTTGCTAGATCGAGTAGACCTGCGGCTGCGTGTGCGGCCACCGGTGGGGACCGTCGCTGCCGACAGGACTGCGGTGGTGCGCGACCGGATTGCAGCTGCCAGAGAGCGGGGCCGACCGCGCCTGAAGAAAGCGGGCTTCACCCGCAACCAGCAGGTGACCGCCCGAATCCTACGCAAACAGTGGCCCGTGTCAGCAAAGGTGCAAGACTTCGTCACTGACGAACTTGGTAGAACCGGGGCGAGCGCCCGCTCTCGAGACAAAGTCCTTCGGGTGGCTTGGACCATCGCCGATCTCGCGAACAGCGACCAGCCCAGCGTGGACCATGCGGCACTCGCGGTCACGATGCGAGATCCGAAATGACGATCCAGGATCAGGCACCGTCCGTACGACCCATTCAGCCTGGGACAAGTGGGTGGCCGACCCAGTTGAACGACTTGGGTATGGACGCACCACGAGAGTTGTGGTGTTCGGATGCGGGGGACCTGCGCTTGCTTGCCCTGCGTTCTGTGGCCATCGTTGGCTGTCGGGCCGCTTCGGCCTACGGTCGGGCGATGGCCACAGAGTTGGCCGCGGGTCTTGCCTCCGCCGGTTGGGTCGTGGTGTCAGGGGCTGCGTTCGGGATCGACGCGGCTGCGCACCGGGGGGCCTTATCGGTTGACGGCCCCACGATCGCAGTCCTCCCTGGCGGGATTGATCAAGCGACCCCCCGGGCGCACACCGAACTGCTCGAGACGATTCGCCGCAACGGTCTACTAGTCTCCGAACATGGATTTGGTGTGGCTCCGCACCGACACATGTTTCTCACCCGAAATCGAATTATTGCCGCCTTGGTCCGGGCCGTGGTTGTGGTGGAGGCCGACTACCGCTCCGGTGCCCTGAATACCGCTCGAATCGGGGAGAGGCTGGGGCGTAACGTCTTGGCCGTCCCTGGCCCCGCAACAAGTCGGCAATCCAACGGCACCCACGAGTTGTTGCGTACCCGCCGAGCAGAGTTGGTCACCTCATCCGCAGAGGTCGCGCAGTTTCTGTCGCCAATCGGTGAGAATCTAGCCGTCCGTGACGATGCGCTGTCCTTTCCATTGTCCGGAAGTCGGGTGTCCAACCCCTCGGCGGGGACTGAACTGACGCTGTCTGGCCCCACCAAACCGCCTGACTGAGCAAGCAGCGTCGGGTCCAGCGGATTCTGGCGCGCAGACGAGGCACTATGGGGGCATGGATTCGTCTCGCACTGCCCCAGCGCGGGAATTGGATCAGGACTCCTCGCACAGACACGCGCGCACCGGCCCCATCCAAGGAACCGACGTCGTCCTGACCGACAGCATGGTTGAGAGGTTGCGCGAGTCTGAGCAAATCATCAGTTCCTTCACGAACTGGTTGGCAGAACGCTGGGGTCTGAGCGAAAACACCCTCAAGTCCTACCGTGCCGACCTGCGCGGCCTTGCTCAGGATCTGGCTGCGGAAGGGGGCACCTTGGCGCGACTGGACCTAGCTGGCGTGCGGCGCTGGTTGGCACGGCTGCGCGCTGATGGCTTGGCGCGGTCAACGATGCAACGCAAGGTTGCAGCCGTGCGCCGCTACACGCAGTGGGCGTCCCAGCGGGATCCGGCGGCCTCGATCATTTCAGCCCGCCTAGTCACCCCAAAGGCGGACAAGCACGTGCCCCGCGTGCTCAGCAAACAACAGGCCGCTGCATTGGGCATGGCGATCTGCGCCGCAGGATCTAGCTCTGCCCAAGAGCTTTGCGACTGGGTCACGTTTGAGTTCCTGTACGGCTCCGGGCTAAGGGTGTCCGAACTCTGCACACTCGATATCGATGACTTGAAACCAGAATCGGGCGTGTTGTCAGTGATCGGGAAGGGAAACCGACAGCGATACGTTCCCCTTAGTGTGCCCGCCAAGACTGCCGCTAGCCAGTGGCTAGCAGAAGGTCGGCCATCCTGGGCCACCGCTTCCAGTGGACCGGCTCTCCTGCTCGGCCCCCGCGGTGGTCGCATCAACCCCCGCCGGGTACGGGCTCGACTGCACGTCTTGGCGCAAACTGTGCCGGAAGTGCCCGATATCGCTCCGCACGGGCTGCGTCACAGTGCCGCCACTCATATGTTGGAAGGTGGAGCGGATCTGCGTGCCGTGCAAGAACTGCTCGGACATGCAACGCTGGCAACAACGCAGCTGTACACCCACGTCACGTCCGAACGATTGAGGAAGAGTTATGAGCAGGCCCACCCCAGGGCATAAGGAGCAGAGCCCCGTGCAGGCCGAGCCCGATGCCCCGCAGGCGGATACCGCCGCCGAACTGGGGGTAGCTCGTGTGGACGTGGACGTGCCAGCGCAACGCGATACTGAAGACTTCTTGAACGACCCTGACGAGAACGAACGGGTGCTTCGTGAGTTGTGGCGCGCGTTGAAGAAGGATGGTGACAAGCAGGCGCGGGAACGGTTGATTCTGCGTTACGCCCCTCTCGTGAAGTATGTTGCCGGGCGGGTCAGCATTGGGCTGCCGCAAAACGTGGACACCGCTGACCTCGTGAGCAACGGCATGTTCGGCCTGATTGATGCGATCGAGAAGTTTGATCCAGATCGGGCGATCAAGTTTGAAACCTACGCGGTCACTCGGATTCGAGGCGCCATCATCGATGAGTTGCGCAGCTTCGACTGGGTGCCGCGGTCCGTGCGCCAGAAGGCTCGCGATGTGGAACGGACTTACGCCCAGTTGCTGGCTGAGTTAGGGCGCACGCCGACCGATGACGAGGTCGCCGAAGCCATGGACATATCGGTCAAGAACCTGCGTCAAATCTTCCGCCAGGTTTCCTACGTGCATGTAGCGGCGCTCGATGAGTTGCTGAGCCTCGGCGGCGATAAGTCCGACCGCGTCACCTTGGGCGACACGATTCCCGACAAGCACACCGACGATCCCGTCTCCGCGTTCGAGTCCGAGGAGACCAAAGATGTCTTGGGTAGGGCGGTCTCAGATCTCCCCGAGCGGGAGATGATCGTGATTTCCTTGTACTACTACGAAGGCATGACCCTGAATGAGGTCGGCCAAGTCCTCGGAGTAACCGAGAGTCGTGCCTGCCAGTTACACACCAAGGCGGTTATGCAACTGCGCGCCCGGCTTGCCCAAGACGAGGCATAAGGTCGGACGAACCCTGATTAGGCAACCCCCGCTTGATTTACCCGGCGAGCATTATCGCGATGCCACCGCTGGTGCGACCAGCCGAGCGCTGGCGTCGCCCAATAAGAGTCGGGGGTCCAAATAGCGTTCGCCAATGCGCAGTCCCCAATGGAGACAAGCAACGCAGTGTCCAGTTCCTTGGCGGACGATTCCGATTGCCTGTGCAGGCGCTAGGGCTGTGAAGAGCGGCAGGTCGGTGGAGACTGGCTGATAGGAAGCCCGTGCGGCTCCATGCTGGACGACGACAGTTGGGGTTCCTCCGGGCCGCCCCTTCCACACAAGCACGCCCCGCTGCGGAGTGCGAACCCGCTCGCCCTTGCTCGCAGCCAGGTCCAGCCCGCGGTGGCCGGGTAGCCAGTCCGGCCAGGGGGGTGCAAAGTCCCTGATCACATGGGCCGAGGTTGGCCAAGTCAGGTTGGGCACCTGACTGGGTTGCGCCAGCGGTTGTGTCACAGGGCTCAGCCATAACAAGGCGCTGGTCACGATGAAGTTGATCATTTGCCCATCGTTGGCTCGCGACACGTGTGGTGGCTTAGCTAGTGCAGGGTTGGGGATCATCGGCCACTGCAAGCCATGCGTGCAAGTGTTGTCCTGTCATCAGATTCCGGGAACTGGGAGTACCGGCATCAGGTTGGCTTGGGATTGCTGCTCGCGACCGATACACTTGCGTACATCTGACAACAGTCAGAAATTCGCGCATCCGGTGGGCCGCAACCAGCCAGGACATGTCCAGGACACGTCAGGGACACATTCGGCTGGATACCAATCGAGATCGTCGTGTTTGGCCATTCTTAGTGTGCCGTGTCTTCACGGCAGAGAATGAGACTTGCATGTCAGTCCCGTGCGGGAAAGCTGTCCACTCTCCACCTACGGTGCCAGCCACAATCCAAGTGGATTTGACGGTTGGCGAGGTGGGCAACGGATGCCAGGGTAGGCCACAACCGTGGGCTACAAGAACCGAAATGGGTGTGCGGAAGCGTGCCCGAAAGGACGAAATCATGGCCGTCGTCACAATGCGACAACTCTTAGACAGTGGTGTTCACTTCGGACATCAAACCCGCCGTTGGAACCCAAAGATGAAGCGCTTCATCTTCACGGAGCGGAACGGTATCTACATCATCGACCTGCAGGGGTCGCTGGGCTACATCGACAAGGCCTATGAGTTTGTCAGCCAGACCGTTGCCCACGGTGGGACGATCCTGTTTGTTGGCACGAAGAAGCAAGCCCAGGAAGCCGTGGCCCAGCAGGCCACAAGGGTCGGCATGCCTTACGTCAACAATCGTTGGCTTGGCGGCATGTTGACCAACTTCAGCACGGTGCATGGCCGGTTGGAGCGACTCAAAGAACTTGAAGAAATCGACTTTGATGACGTGGCCGGATCTCGGCTCACGAAGAAGGAATTGCTCACCCTGCGCCGCGAGAAGGACAAACTCGAGCACACCCTTGGTGGTATCCGCACCATGGAGAAGGTTCCCAGCGCCGTCTGGGTGGTTGACACCAAGAAGGAGCACATCGCCGTCAAGGAAGCGCAGAAGCTCGGTATCCCCGTCATCGCCATCCTCGATACCAACTGTGATCCCGATGAGGTCGACTACCCGGTTCCGGGCAACGACGATGCGATCCGGGCGGTGTCAATCCTGACTCGGGTCATCGCAGACGCGGTGGCTGACGGCATGGTGGCGCGCTCTGCCGGTAAGGATGCCGAGACCGAAGCCGAGCCGCTCGCTGAGTGGGGAGACCGACATGCTGGCTTCCGCCGACGAGACAGCCGCAGCCGGTGAGGCCGAGGCCAAGGGCGCAACCGAGGTTGAAGCCGCGGTTGAAGCCGAGGTCGCCTCAGCCGATGCAGCGGCGGAGGCTGTTGTTGCGGCAGACCCCGAAGGGGTTGCGGCTGAGAACGCTGTCGTCGCGGAGAATCTGGCTGAGGTTGTCGCCGAGGAGACGGTCATCGCCGCCGAAACGGCTGCCCTCGCCGAAGCGACCGCTGAGACCACGCAGTCTGAAGAAACCAAATAGCCCACCTCGGGTGGCACACTCGCCCGGCGTTTCATCAGGGCACGCACACGCTTGTAAACGAGGAAGAAGGAAACCATGGCGATCAAGGCCGCAGACGTAAAGAAGCTCCGGGACATGACCGGGGCCGGCATGATGGAGTGCAAGAAGGCACTTGTTGAAGCTGAAGGCGACATTGACCAGGCCGTCGAGGCTCTGAGAATTGCGGGCGCAGCGAAGGCAGCAAAGCGCGCTGATCGTCAAGCTGCCAACGGCATCGTGGCCCAGGAGGGCAACACGGTTGTGGAACTGCTTTGTGAAACAGACTTCGTGGCCAAGAACGCCGACTTCATCGCTCTCGCTGAAGAAATCGCGACAGTGGCAGACACCCAGCAACCCGCGGACGCCGCGGCACTGGCGGAGTTGCCGCTGGCTTCGGGCAAAACGGTGGGTGAGGCTGTCGCGGATGCGGCCGTTGTCATTGGGGAAAAGATCGAACTGGGCCGATACTCTCGGTTGGATGGGGACGTTGAGGTCTACATGCACCAACGGTCGGCAGATCTTCCCCCCGCCGTGGGCGTGCTAGTGGCGTACACCGGTGATGCCGGTCAGGCCAAGTCTGTGGCGATGCAGATTGCGGCAATGCGGCCGCGGTTCCTGACCCGTGATGAGGTTCCGGCGGACATCGTGGAGAACGAGCGCCGAATCGCCGAAGCGACCGCGATCGAGGAGGGCAAACCGGAGCGGGCCCTTCCCAACATCATTGATGGTCGCGTAAACGGATTCTTCAAGGAAACCGTATTACTTGAGCAGCCATCAGTGCAGGAATCTAAGAAGACTGTAGCCAAAGTGCTGGAAGAAAACGGAACCAGCATTACCGGATTTGCCCGCATTGAGATCGGCCAACCGTAGGTCGGCACTTCTGGTCTGAGAGTCTTAGGGTCTTGAAGGAAGGACAACCAATGCCGACACCAGCAGGTGCCCAAGTGGAGTCTTCGTGGCCGGAGGTACCCGACGGCGGCTTCTCCCGGGTGCTGCTGAAGTTATCCGGCGAAGCACTGGCCGGTGGTGGCGGACTCGGTGTCGACCCGGAGGTTGTCCGCTCAATCGCAAAACAAATCGCCGATGTTGTGGCTGGTGGCGTCGAGGTTGCTGTTGTCATCGGGGGTGGCAATTACTTCCGGGGCGCGGAACTGTCAGAGCACGGCATGGAACGCGCCCGCGCCGACTATATGGGTATGCTCGGGACTGTCATGAACTGCCTTGCGCTGCAGGACTTCTGCGAAAAGCAGGGCATTGACACTCGCGTTCAAACTGCGATCTCTATGGGACAGGTCGCTGAGGCGTATATTCCCCGGCGGGCCGAGCGCCATCTGGAGAAGGGCCGCGTGGTGATCTTTGGCGCGGGCCTAGGCGTCCCGTACTTCTCCACGGACACCACCGCCGCGCAACGATCCTTGGAGATCGGGGCGCAAGTGGTCTTGATGGCAAAGGGCGTCGACGGTGTTTACGACAAGGATCCGCGCGAGCACCCAGACGCGGTGAAGTATGACCGGCTCACGTATGACGAGGTGTTGCAGCGGGATCTAAAGGTTGCTGATGCAACCGCGATCAGTTTGTGTCGCGATCAGAAGCAACCGATTGTTGTGTTCAATCTGCTTGAGGTGGGCAACATCGCCCGCGCGGTCCGCGGCGACCGGATTGGCACGCTAGTAAATTAGGATTCGGGGCATGGAGACCATGGAGGTTGGGCGATGATTGACGACACGCTGCTCGAGGCGGAAGAGAAGATGGACAAGGCGCTAGCCGTTGCCCAAGAAGAGTTTTCCACCATTCGAACCGGTCGGGCCAACCCGGCCATGTTCAACAAGATCTTTGTGAATTACTACGACACGCCCACACCGCTGACGCAACTGGCCTCGTTTGCAGCTCCGGAAGCGCGGATGATGATCGTGACCCCCTACGACAAGTCCAGCATCGATGCCATTGAGAAGGCGATCCGGGATTCTGATCTCGGTGTCAATCCGGCCTCTGATGGCAACATTGTGCGGGTCGTGCTGCCGTCGTTGACGGAGGAGCGTCGCAAGGAGTACATCAAGCTTGCCCGCTCGAAGGCCGAAGATGCCCGAATCTCAATCCGCAGTGTCCGCCGGCATGCCAACCAGACCTTGGATAAGTTGGTCAAGGACGGCGAGGTGGGCAAGGACGATGTGCATCGCGCAGAAAAGGATCTGGACGAGACCACCGCTGGCCATGTCAGCCAGATTGACGAACTGCTAACCCACAAGGAAGCCGAACTACTAGAGGTCTAGGCCAAGCTCTCAACATGATCACGGCCGTGCTCTCCCCATCGACACGTAATGGCGGCCAACCGGATTCGAGGTCAGCAAATCTCACTCCTCGGCGGTTCAGAGTGGCTATGCGGCCCGAAACCCGACATGGTTGAGGGTCTAATGGTGCAGTCAGCAGAGCAACAGGAGTGTCATGACTGATTCGACTAGACCCGGTGAAGCCGCGGTCAAGGAATCAGAACCGGACAAGGGCGGGCGCAACGTTCCGGTCGCGATTGGCGTCGGGGTGTTACTCGGGCTGCTGATTCTGGGCAGTTTGTTGTGGGTTAAGGCGCTCTTTATCGTCCTGGCGTCCGTGGCATTGATGATCGGCGTCACCGAACTGCAACGCGCCTTTGCCAACCGGAACGTGAAAATCTCGGCTCTACCGCTGCTGATCGGCACCCCGATCGTTTGTGTCGCTGCGTTCTGGCATGGCGAACAGGCCTTCTTGGCTTCCTTTGCGGCCCTGTTCTTGGTGCTGTTGGTGTGGCGAATGCCTTCGGGTACCGACAACTACGTCAGGGACACCACCGCCAGCGTCTTCGTGGCTTGCTACTTGCCGTTAATGCTCGGGTTTGCGGCCCTGATGCTGCGTACCGATGACGGGCCTATTTGGATCATTGCGTTTGTCGCGCTGACGATCAGCAGCGATATTGGCGGTTTTGCCGCAGGTGTGTTGTTCGGAAAACACCCCATGGCACCAAGTATTAGCCCGAAGAAATCCTGGGAGGGTTTCGCCGGATCCATCATCGCCCAGGTGGCGGTGGGTGTGGGTCTATTCGTCTGGGCGTTGGATGGGAGCTGGTGGATGGGGGTTGTGGCAGGTGTGGTGATGACCATCACGGCCACGTTAGGCGATTTCGTCGAGTCCAGCATCAAACGCGATCTTGGTATCAAGGACATGGGTTCGATCGTCCCCGAACACGGCGGAATCATGGATCGGTTGGATTCGCTGCTCCCCAATGCATTCGTCGCTTGGGCACTCTTTGCCGCATTCTTAGGGACATGACCACATCGGGACCAGCCCTGGACATCACTGCGAAGGGCGCTAAACCGGCCCGGCCTGCGAACCACTGGGCCGACTTGGCCCTTCCGGAACGTCGAGACGCCGTGGCTGCCCTGGGATTGCCGCAGTTTCGGGCTGACCAGATTTCTCGGCAGTACTACGGCCGACTGTCGGCCGCTCCGCAGGAGTGGTCAGAGTTTAATGCCACCACGAGTGCCACTGTCCAGAAGGCGTGGTTCCCCGAACTCCTAGAACCGGTATCAGCGTTGTCCTGCGACGCGGGGGAGACGGTTAAGCGATTGCATCGGCTAACCGGAGGTGCGCTCGTAGAGAGTGTCATCATGGCCTACCCCGATCGTGTGACGGCCTGTGTGTCATCCCAAGCGGGGTGCGGGATGGCCTGTCCGTTCTGTGCCACCGGCCAAGGCGGGTTGACGCGAAACCTCACCACCGGGGAGATCGTGGAACAGGTTCGCCAAGCCGCAGTCTTGGCACAGCAGAACCACTTGGGCAAGGGTCGGCTAAGCAATATCGTCTTTATGGGGATGGGTGAGCCACTGGCCAACTACAAGCCGCTGCTTGCGGCCTTGCACCGGATCGTCGACCCCAGTCCAGCTGGTTTCGGGATTTCGGCTCGGTCGGTCACGGTCTCCACCGTGGGCTTGGTGCCTCGGATCGGACAACTGGCGCAGGAAGGCCTACCGGTCACACTTGCGGTGTCGCTACACGCCCCAGACGACGAACTGCGGGACACCCTGGTGCCCATCAACACCCGTTGGCAAGTCGCTGAAGTCTTGGATGCAGCCGACAACTACGCTGACAAGACTGGGCGCCGATACTCAATCGAATACGCGCTGATTCGTGACATCAACGATCAACCGTGGCGTGCAGACTTGCTTGGACAACTGCTGCGCGACCGCCTCACCCATGTCAATCTGATTCCGCTGAACCCAACGCCAGGCTCCATCTGGACTGCCAGCACGGGTGCGGCGCAAGACGCGTTCGTGGCCGGGTTGCAGCGACACGGTGTCCACGTAACTGTGCGAGACACCCGCGGCCAAGAAATCGACGGGGCCTGCGGACAACTCGCTGCCTCCCGCCGCGAAGATTGATTGGCTTGGCGCTCGCCAGTGTTTGGCGATTTCAGGAGAACGCGGCCAACCCGGTCAGTTGTTGCCCAACGATTAGCGCATGCATTTCTTGGGTCCCCTCGTAGGTGAGGACCGATTCCAGGTTCGCGGCATGCCGAATGGGGGGGTACTCCAACGTGGTGCCGTTGGCTCCGATGATTGTGCGCATGGACCGATTAACAGCGAGCGCTGACCGGACATTAGCCAGCTTGCCCAAGCTAACCTCGGCGGGTGTCAGCGTGCCATCGTCCTTACGGGTCGCGAGATGTCGGGCCAACTGCCATCCGCGGGCGACTTCGGCCGCAGCGTCGGCCAGCTTCGCTTGCGTGAGCTGGAACTGCGCCAGCGGTTTGCCGAACTGATCGCGCTCTCGCACATACCGCAGCGCGGACTGGAGACCATCGCGGGCCGCGCCGACACTACCGAAGATGATGCCGAACCTGGCTTCGTTCAGGCAGCGTAGTGCGGCTCCAACTCCCTTCGCTCCGGCGAGGTGCGCCGCAGCTGGCACCACCACTCGGTCCAGCGTCACCTCGGCGGTCGCGGATGCGCGCAAAGATGCCTTGGCAGGGATGGGTTTGATGGTCACGCCCGCGGTGTCGCTGGGAACAGCAAACGCCGTGATGCCGGCTGGGGTTCGGGCCCAAGTCACGATCACGTCAGATTCCTGACCGTTGCTGACCCAGCGCTTGACCCCAGATAGCCGATAGCCACCGGGAACCGTCTCGGCCGTCGTCTGCAGACTTGCTGGATCGCTGCCCACTGCTGGTTCGGTAAGCGCGAATGACCCCACCAACTCCCCGTCCTGTAACCCGGGCGTCCACTGGGCCAGCATCTCAGCGCTGCCATACCGCGTAATGGCACCAAGTGCGAGTGAGCCCTGCACGCTGGCAAACGTGCGAACGCCGGAATCACAAGCCTCGAGTTGGGCACAAATCAGTCCGTAGCGCAGCGCGGGAGTGTTGCCGTGTGCGTCGGGGGACAACAGGCCGGCGGAACCAAGTGCGCGCGCAATCTCACGCACCGGCGGTTGGCCCGACTCGTACCAATCTGCGACTTGGGCCCGAATTGGGGCCAGGGCCGCATCCGCGGCTGCGCGAAGCCGCGCCAGTTCCGGCGTCATGCCAGCGTCCCACCCGATCAGCTGGTCAAGGGCGTCCAACGATTCCGCGGTCGTGTGCATCTCGTGTCCTTCGGCTGTGGATTGGGCTTCGCTTCGATTTTACGGACCCTGGCAGCGCCCCAGCACCGTTGCAGGTAGGCGGCGACCGGATAGTCTGCTTCCGAGGTGATTATGACCATCAGCCAGCCGACTCACGCCACGCCAGATTCGCGCGCGGTAACACTCTTGGGTTCTACCGGCAGTATCGGCACTCAAGCCTTAGACATCATTTCCCGTAACCCACAAGAGTTCCAGGTATCGGCGATTACCGCCACGGGGCGCGATCCTAGGTTGGTGGCCCAACAGGCGGTGGCGTTTTCGGTGCCGGTCATCGGACTCGCGGACGATCGGGCACAAAGTCAGGTTCAAGCAGCAATTTCCGAGCTGTCCGACAACCAGTATGAGCCGGACTTCTTCGTTGGGCCCGACGCAGCGACGCGGGTGGCCGGCTTGCCCACTGACGTGGTTCTGAACGGCATCAGTGGAGCCGCGGGATTGCTCCCCACGGTCGCGGCGTTGCGGGCGGGGACTACCCTCGCGCTGGCCAACAAGGAGAGCCTGATCATCGGTGGCCCGGTGGTGAAGGCGTTGGCCGAACCTAGCCAGATTGTGCCCGTGGATTCAGAGCACAGCGCTCTTGCCCAGTGTTTGCGGTCGGGGTCTGCGCAGGAAGTTTCCCGGCTGGTCCTCACCGCCAGCGGCGGACCGTTTCGGGGATGGTCGGCTGCGGACTTGGCACGGGTGAGCCCCGCGGCCGCACTCAGTCACCCAACCTGGGATATGGGCCCGCTGGTGACGGTCAACTCGGCGACCTTGGTCAACAAGGGTTTGGAGATGATTGAGGCGCACCTCTTGTTTGACATCCCCTTTGACCGCATTGATGTGGTGGTGCACCCGCAGTCGGTGGTGCACTCCATGGTGGAGTTCGTGGACGGAGCCACAATCGCACAAGCCAGTCCACCGGACATGCGCCTGCCGATCGCCTTGGGCCTTGCGTGGCCCGCGCGCGTGCCTGATGCGGCTCCCCGGTGCGATTGGACCCAAGCGACGCAGTGGACCTTCGAGCCGGTAGATACCGCCACGTTTCCCGCAATCGAAATCGCGGCTACGGCGGGGGCTGCCGGTGGTATTGCCCCGGCCGTGTTTAATGCCGCCGATGAGGTGGCTGTTGGTCAATTCCTGGCAGGGAAGATCGCCTTTCCAGCTATTGTCGACACGATTGGGCGCGTGCTTTCCGAGGCGCTCGATCTCGGTGACGACGGAGTTCTCGCAGTCACGCCTGACCCAGCCGTGATCGAATCGGTATCGGAATCTGCGGCGGAAATAGGTGACAATGGAGCGTCCGGGAACAGTTTCGGCGTTGCGGACGTCTTAGCAGCAGACGCTTGGGCTCGCTCGCGAGCGGCAGCGATACTGGACGCCAGTTAGCTCGGTGAGCGTGCGGCGGCCAAGCGTGGTCTCGGCTGGGTTCGTCGGGAGTTCCAGTGCGGGATCGGCAAGGCCGATGCAAGGAATGAACCAGATGAGAGGATAGGGGAATCGTGGAGGCGGTACTGCTGTTCATCGTCGGCGTGGTTGCGCTCGCCCTGTTCGTCTTCTTGTCCATCGGATTGCACGAGTTGGGTCACCTGACCGCGGCTAAACGATTTGGCGTCAAGTGCACCGAATACATGATCGGTTTCGGGCCTAAAGTTTTCTCTAAGCGGATCGGCGAGACGGACTACGGCTTTAAGGCGATTCCGTTGGGTGGGTATGTCCGAATCCTCGGAATGTATCCGCCAGAAAAGGTGTCAGCCAAGACCCGCAAGCCGAGTCGTTTGAATCACTTGGTTGACCAGGCCCGCCAAGAGTCGGTAGTTGGGCTGGCAGAGGGCGATGAGGATCGCGTCTTCTACAAACTGCCTGTCCGCAAGCGGATTGTGGTCATGTTGGCCGGGCCGTTCACCAACTTGGCCCTAGCCTTCGTGCTGTTTGCGATTGTGCTGATGAGTGTTGGTGTACAGACCGGCAGCAACACAGTGCAAGAAGTGGTGCCCTGCGTCCCCACAGCCGCTAACCCCAGCGGGACCGCTACCGATGCCAACACGTGCGCTGGCAGTGCCGCTTCTGTCGCTGCCGAAGCGGGACTGCAGCCAGGATCCACCATCGTCGCCGTCGACGGCCAAGAAACCGCCGGGTGGGATCAGCTCAAGGCGGCCCTGCAAGGAGCCGCTGGCGTCACTTCGTTGACAGTGCAAGCGCCCAGTGGCTCAACTGAAAATCTCATGGTTGATCTGCGGCCAGTCACGACCCCAGTGTTGAACGCCAGTGGTGAGCCCACTGGCGAAACTGAAGAGCGAACGTTCCTGGGAATTCGGCCTGAGACGACGCTGGAACGGCAGTCAATCGCGGCGGTGCCTGCCTACATGTGGGATCTGACGGTGCAGTCGGTTGGCGCGTTAGTCGCG
>JAHZKU010000100.1 GCA_022600255.1 Actinomycetes bacterium
CTGGTACAACACCGCCACGAAGTCCGTCGTTCCCGCCGGGGACACCAGTTGTCCGGTCTACATCCATCTCGGTCGCGACTACACCCGCTTCCCGTGTGCGGCGATGGTGAAGCCAGGCGGGGCCATCGACTACACGATCCGCATGATCAACGCCGGCACCAACAATCTCACTGATGGAGTTGTGGTTGACGGATTCCCAGTCACAGGGGACACCGGAGTGTTGCTGTCAGGTACCGATCGCGGAACCGAATGGGATCAACGACCCACAATGCTGACACCAGTAACGGTGGAAGAGCCATACTCGGGAATCACCATTGACTACACGGACGAAGTGTTTCCGGGCCCCGACTTCTGTACCGACAACCTAAACCCGGCGCCGAACGATACTTGTCCGCCCGGAGACTGGAATGCGGCCTTCGGCCCGGCCAACACGGGCTTCCGGGCCACCCTGGACTTTCCCGGCGCAGACCCGCTGTTGCCCGGCGAATCCGTGACCTTCGATTACCAAATGCAGGCTCCGTTGGACTTGCAGGCCCCGAACACCCTGCCGTTTGCCTGGAACTCATTTGCGCACAAGGGCACCTTCAACATCGGCGGTGAGCAGCCGGCCACCGAACCACCCAAGGTCGGTGTGGGGATGCCCTTCGGTCTGCTGAACGTCTCCAAAGAAGTGGTGGGACTGCCGCCGGGCGTTGTGCTACAGCCTTTTGAGATGTCATACAAGTGCTCGGTCACGCCAGCGGGGGGATCCACAACCGTGGTGGATCAAGGCGACTTCATCGTTGAAGAGGGCAAAACCGAGACCTTGCCGTTGCAACCCATCGGGGCGAGTTGCGCCGTTTGGGAGATCGATGCCCAAGGCGGGCAGTCTCCCAACGTTGGCGAGGCCAACGCGCAGGTCGTTACGATCGAGTCGGCGCTGGACAACCCGGACGGTGTCACGGTGGACATCGTCAACACCTATGCATCGGGCGAGCTGCGGATCAAAAAGGCCGTTTCTGGTCCGGCTGCCGGACTTCCTACTGCAGGCGGAGGCGCGATCGGGAGCCACGAGTTTGCTTTCGTAGTTTCGTGTGAGTTCCCGGTGGGCGGTGCGCTACTGCCCGGCTTCCCACAATTCGTGCTCCTCGGCGATGGGCAAGAGGAAGTCATCACTGGAATCCCAGCGGGGTCTCAGTGTGAGATAGATGAGTTCCTGACGTGGAACGCCACCCAGGTCGAGGTTTCTGTCAACGGTAAGCCGCCGGTGGTTGAAGACGACGTGATCCTGATTGTCGACGATGCGAGTAGCGGCGGTACCGAAGTGATCTTCGAAAACCAGTACCTCGCCAACGGCATTCTGATCCGGAAGGCCGTCAGCGGCGCCGGGGCTTCATGGGCACAGGGCCCATACGAGTTCAGGGCTGACTGCGTGCTGGGGCTGAATCGTCTCACCCAAGAGGTGCTCGACCCCATCACGCTGCAACTGACCCCCGAAAGCCCCGTGGGTGAGTTCGAGCCGTTGCCGGTCGGCAGCCTTTGCGAGGTCTTTGAAACCGACAATGGCGACGCTACTGGACCACCCCCCACCGATCCAATCGCGCAGGTCGTCGTCCCGGCGAGTGGGAGCGATCCGATCGAAGTGGATGCGGACAACTTCTATGAGGCGGGATATGTCGGGATCACCAAGTCGGTCGCTGGTGACAGCGCTGATCAGGTGCCTGGAGCCGAGTTCCGGCTGCGTGTGCAATGTGAACGCGACCTAGTCGCGGGCGGCACGGAAACCATCCTCGACCAGCAAGTAACACTGCAGGCTGGTGGCTCTATGATGTTCAGCGAGCCGCTCCCGTTGGGGGCCCGTTGTTGGGGTACGGAACTCGATTCCGCTGGCGCCACAAGTGTCGCTATCGACTACGACTCACGGGCCAACGCTGTAGAGGTCACGCAGGACAACCCCACGGTCGCCATTTCGGCCGTGAATACCTTTGACTCTGCTGAGCTGAAGGTCGAAAAGTCCGTGAAGTCAGATTGGGGTGATGCTGGCCCGTTTGACTTTGCCGTTTCATGCACACTTTCTGGGACGGTCGTACTCCTCCCATCTGACGACGCTGCGTTCTCGCTGGGGCCCAAAGAATCTCGGGAGATCGCCGTGCCGAGAGGGGCGATTTGTACGGTGACGGAGACCAATGATGGTGGGGCCGACAAGGTTACCGTGATCGATTCTGACGGGGACGGTGATGGTGTGGTCACCGTCGATCCCAATGCCTCGGTGAAGTTCAAGAACAAGTTCCAGAACGGCAAAGTGGTCGTCAAGAAGAAGGTGGTTGGCACGCCAACGGGGAACGGAGACTACGAGTTCAGGATCACCTGTCAGCGCGATGGGGCGGACGTAAAGGTCAAGCCGAAGAACTTCACGCTGCGCGCGAACGCTTCGACCACGATCCCGGTGCCCAAGGGTGCGAAGTGCACCATTGTGGAAACCAACAAGGCCGGCGCCACCAAAGTGACATACGGTGGCTCGGACGGCGGCAAGAGCGGCACGATCCGGGTAGAGGACCAAGCCAAGATGACCGTGACTAACTCCTTCACCGGCGGCGGCGGTGGCGGCGGTGGTGGCGGCGGTGGTGGCGGCGGCGGTGGTGGTGGTAACCAGCCATCAGGTACCGGACCGGCGCTGGCGATGGCAGCCACCTGGGCAGGGCTTCTCCTGCTCGTGATTGGAGTCATGATGCGCAGCACAGCCACCCGGCGTCAACCGTGGGGTAGGCCAGCAGCCTGATCGAGGGCTCCTAGGTGGAGGGGCGCGATGGCAGCAGGACTGCTGACGTCGAGTCCGATTTCCTCGGCGCAGACCTGCAGGCCTGTGGAGCTGGAGTCCCAGCAGCGGCAGGGGTAGGACCTCATTCGACGAGTTCTTATCCTCGACACACTCGCACGGGGAGGGGGTGACCGAGCCTAGGTCAGAGGCATGTGCTGTGCGCCTTCGCGGAGACGACCGCTATTGGAGCATCGGCGTTAGCACTTTGTCGGTAGCCAGCGTTCCCCCGTATCGGCAA
>JAHZKU010000101.1 GCA_022600255.1 Actinomycetes bacterium
GATATCAAAGGTCGGCGCGTTCGCAAGTTAAGCTTGCCATCGGTCCCCATTGGCGATTCCGATCAACTCGATCTAGGCGATCAACTTTCGATATTCGGATATCCGGGAATTGGCGGGGAAACTGTCACTTATACTTCCGGCAATGTCTCCGGATTTTCTGGCGAACGCAGCGTCCGATCACCCCGCGCCTGGATCAAAACCGACGCCACGATTTCCGGTGGTGAGTTGAGTTTGACGCCATCAGCTACCAACAAGAGCGGATCGGTCTTCAATCAGAACGCAATTCCACTCAAATCCGATAAATCGTTTGCCGCCAGTTTTAGGTTCACGATGACCGACCATGGCGGACCGTGGTGCGGAGGCGCTGGTGCGGACGGGATCGTCTTCGTTCTCCAGCAGGACGACGCCACGAAAGCCAGCATCGGAAACGGTATTGGGTACAAAGGCATCACTAACTCCATAGGCGTTGAATTCGACACATGTGACAGCGGGAATGATCCAGACAGCAACCACATCGGTATAAACAGAAATGGAAGTCTCAACAGCGTCGCAACGGCCACTTCCCCCGTGAATCTAAAGGACGGCGCTGCAAAGTACGCATGGATCGAATACGACGGCGCAAACAATCTTCTAGAGGTACGGACCTCGAACGACTCCACACGCCCCGCCAGCGCCTTGCTTTCGCACACGATCGACATCAGCGCCATCCTCAAATCCAGTTTCGCCTTCGTCGGTTTCACGGCGGCAACCGGTGCCAACTTCTCCCATCACGCAGTCCAAACCTTCCACCTCGATACGACTTACAGGGACGAGGGGTTGGACCTTAGCGGGGCGACTACTTATGAACCCACTGACACAGACGGCGACAATACCCCCGACTTCCAGGATCCAGACTCGGACGGCGATGGCGTACCGGATGCTTCTGACACTGGCCCCTTGGACCCCAACTCCGACTCCGATTCAGACGGTGTATCCGATATCGACGAAACCAACAATGGCACCGACCCCCTCAACCCCGATAGTGATGGGGACGGGATCAATGACGGCAAGGAGGCTGTTCTGGGGACCGATCCCAGCAACCCCGATAGTGATGGGGATGGGATCAATGACGGCAAGGAGGCTGTTCTGGGGACCGATCCCAGCAACCCCGACAGCGATGGAGACGGCGTACCCGACGGACAGGACGCCGACCCCACATCAAGTAGTTCAGACAGTGACGGAGATGGTATCAGCGACGGGCAGGAAGCTAGCGACGGCACCGACCCCCTCAACGTCGACAGCGATGACGACGGCCGCACCGACGGGGAAGAAGCTAGCGACGGCACCGACCCCCTCAACCCCGATAGTGATGGGGACGGGATCAATGACGGCAAGGAGGCCGCTCGCGGCACCAATCCGAAGAATCCAGACCAGGATGGGGACGGCGTGCCCGACGGCCAGGACGCCGACCCGACATCAGGTAGCTCGGACAGTGACGGAGATGGCATCAGCGACGCCGACGAAACTGCGGCGGGACTGAAGCCCACGGATTCGGACAGCGATAAGGACGGGGTTGCTGATGGTCAGGATCATTTCCCGGCCGATGGGACCCGTACTCGGTTGCAGGATCCGCCCGCGACCTTCGCCCCGGCTTCACGCGACCGATCACTGGTCCAGTGGGAAGGTGTGTACGGAGCCACCGGATACCGAGTAATGGTGGATGGACGGCCCAAGTGCAAGGTCGCTGCCAACGTTCGCCGGTGTTTTGTCGGGGAAGCTCTGGGATCCGGCGCGGATGTGCGAGTTCAAGCGTTGAATCGCTACGGCTTGTCCACGGGCTCGTCTGCCGGAGCCGTCTCTGCGGCCCAACCGGTGGTCTGGGGAACGGTGCTGTTCAAGCCGGACAGCGTTAAGTTCACCAAGGGCGGCAAGAAGCAACTGAAGGGGTACACGCGGGAGCTGGTTCTCCAGCACTTCAAAGCTATCTCTCTGAATGGCTATACGGCCAGAACGGACAACGGCTCCAAGAAGTTTCGAGCCAAGCTCAGTAAGAAGCGCGCAAAAGCCGCCAAGCGAGTCATGAAGAAGAAGGCCAACAAGATGGATGCCAAGCTCAAAATCATGATCAAGGCCAAGGGTGGGAAGGATCCAGTCGCCAGCAACGATTCCGAGCGCGGTCGTGCGAAAAACCGGCGCGCCACTATCTACATCAAATGAGCTCCAGATCGGATGTGTCCGATGGATCGGTGTCACCAGAAGCCTGGGCGATGCAATCGGATGATTCCGCGTGGTAGCACACCTAGATGGTGCGTCTGCGCAAGAGACCGTTTGAGAAAACCCCGGAATTGGGCTGGAAGCGGGTGCATCGCCCACGTGTCATGGGCCTGGCAGAAAAACTCAGTAGGACAGCAGTGAGCGCACCGGCACGTCAGGCTGAAGTGCGTCGCGCCCAGAGAGCGCCAAGAGTTCAATCAGAAATGAGTAGCCCGCGATGGCGCCGCCACACTGGTTGACCAAGGCACCAGCCGCAGCAGCGGTGCCGCCGGTTGCCAGCAAATCGTCGACGATCAGGACTCGGTGACCGGGGCCCAGCGCGTCCTCATGGATCTCCAGCGCATCCGAACCGTATTCCAACTCGTAGCTGACAGAGTGCGTGTTCAGCGGCAGCTTTCCTGGCTTGCGTACCGGTACGAATCCCAAACCCATCTGATAGGCCATTGCCGCACCCATGATGAAACCACGCGCCTCGATGCCCAGGATCATGTCCGGACTCAAGTCAGCGGCTTGCTCACACATCAGATCCACGGTCTCGCGCCAACCCTGCGGATCCTGCAACACCGTGGTGATGTCCCGAAAGATGATGCCAGGTTTCGGAAAATCTGGAATGACGCGAATCAAGGCATCGACAGCTACCAGGTGATCGGGTGTTTGTTCCATGTGCCGATTGTGCCCGATCGTATGGGGCGGGAATGGCGGAACGAACAGTCGGTCTGGCCAGTCCCAGTGATTTGTTAAGTTGCCTTTGGAGATGTTCCGTCGGCCCGGTTCCGGCAAGGGTATGAGGTGCAAGGTGATTGCGTGTGGTTGATTTTCCCTCTCGAGTCCGGGGGTGTGTGCTGGGCGGCGCGGTCGGTGATGCACTCGGGGCGCCGGTCGAGTTCTGGGGTGCCAAGCGGATCGAAGAACGGGTGGGGGTCGCAGGGGTCCGAGATTTCCTCCCAGTGAGTTTCGGGGACACATCCGGGGTCGGCCTGATCACCGACGATACCCAGATGACGCTGTTCACCCTCGAGGGCATCATTCGTGCGATCAACCGACAGGACCGGGGAGTGGGGTTCACCGTTGGGGTGTTGCAGCACGCCTATCTGCGCTGGTTGGACACTCAACAGTTGCGGGAGCCGTCTGGGGAGCGCGATGGTTGGTTACAGGGCCAGCGTTGGCTGTATTCCCGGCGCGCGCCGGGTAATACCTGCCTAGCCGCGCTGCAGGCCACCGACACGGAGCAGTTCGGGGACGCGGCCCGCAACGATTCCAAGGGGTGCGGCGGGGTGATGCGGTCCGCGCCGCTTGGTCTCTTGACCGGCTACAGCGTCGGGGACGACCACTTTGCCTACCGGATGGCCAGTGACGCGGCCGGGTTCACCCACGGGCACCCGACGGGTCAAAGTGCCTCAGGAGCCATGGCGCTGCTGATCAACCGGATCGTTCGCGATGAGCCCTTGACCCGCGCGGTCACGAGCACGCTGGAGTATCTGGCCGCAGTCGGTCCCGATGCGGCGGAGACCAGCAGAGCGCTTACGCAGGCGGTCGACCTCGCTGGCCGCGGTGAGCCGAGCGGACAGCAACTGGCGTTGCTCGGCGAGGGCTGGATTGCTGAAGAGGCGTTGGCGATGTCCGTCTACTGCGCGTTGGCGTACCCCGGGCGTGAGCAGATGTTGGACGCGTTGGCACTGGCGGTGACGCACGGCGGCGACAGCGATTCGACCGGCGCAATCTGCGGCAACATCCTAGGGGCACTCCACGGGCAGCAGGCTGTCCCGGCGCAGCTGCAGATTCAGCTCGAGGGCCGGGGGACCATTCTGGAGCTATGTGACGACTTCGTGATGGCCGCGACACAGCCAGAGGCGTTCACCTCCTACGACGAACACAACGAGACTTGGAGGAGCCGTTATCCCGGGTGGTAGCCCCGGTCGATTCAGTCTACTTTACATAATATAGATTATCGGCACTAAGTCTCAGTCGATCCTCGCAAGGGGCTGCTGGCTCTGAAGGAGGTCGCTGGCTGCATTCACGTCCAGCGGTTCTGCGAAGAAGAACCCCTGTCCCAGATCACAGGATCGCGCCTGCAACAAGGCAGCCTGCGTGGCCGTTTCAATGCCTTCCGCAATGACCTCAAGGTCCAGCTGTTCGGCCAGATGCAGGATGGACTCCAGGACGGCGAGTTCGTTCCGCGATGCTGGCAGCTTAGTGACGAAGCTCTGATCTATCTTCAGTCGGTCGATCGGCAGCCGCGCCACAGCACTGAGTGATGAGTATCCGGTCCCAAAATCGTCAATCGCCACTCGGACACCTTCGGCGCGCAGCGCGGCCAGATTCGTGTCCACGATGTCACGTTCCGGGCCAATGAGAACGGACTCAGTGATCTCGACCTCCAGGCAATCACCGGGGACTTCGTTTGTACCCAGTTCCGCCAAGATCCGTTCGGCGAAACCGGGCCTTGAGACGTCGATCGCCGACACATTCACCGCTATTCGACCAAATTCCACGCCAGCATCCCGCCACTGCCGGGCCTGTTGCAGTACCTCCCGCAACACCCAATCGTCTAGTTCGGTGATCATGCCGCTTTTTTCGGCGTAGGGAATGAACTCTCCCGGTGAAATGGTGCCCAAGGTGTCGGAGTGCCAGCGCAGCAGCGCCTCGAAACCGACGATCTGTTTGGTCGTGAGCTGGACTTGCGGCTGATACTGCACGTGCAACTCAGAACGCCGGGCAGCTTGGGAAAGCGCCACAGCAACGGCCAATCGTCGCTGGGCCTGTTGGGTCAGTTCTTCGTCGTAGAAGGCGAAGCCGCCCCGGCCAACTGCCTTCGCGCGTCCCTTCGCGGCCGCCGCCCGGTTAATGAGCTCAGCGGCCTGAGCGGTGTCAGCTGGATATCGTGCCGCTCCCAACGTTGCCGTAACACGAACTTCGACACCCGCGACATGAAAGGGTTCTGCGATCCCTTCGCTAATTCGACGGATGGCCCACAGTGTGTCTTCGTCGCTGGTTTGGTCTGGCAGCGCGACAATGAACTCGTCTCCGACTAGGTGACCAACCAGGTCGCTGCTGCGCATTTGCTCCTTGATACGAGCACCGACTTCACGCAGGAGTCGGTCGCCGACCGCATGGCCCAGGCTGTCATTGATGTCCCGAAAGTTATCCAAGTCCACCACCAGCGCGGCAACGCCGAGATCAGTTCTGCTCGCACGCTTGATCCATGCTTCTAGGGTTGCCAGCAGCGTGCGTCGGTTTGGAAGCTCCGTAATGGCGTCGTGATCCACCAAGTATTGGAGCTCAGATTGCGAGCGTTGCAGCTCAGTCAGGTCCTCGACGACTGCCACGACGTCCTGGTTCGGCAGCTTGCTCAACAGCGCTTCATATCGTTGCTGGCCGTCAGTGCCGTCGATCCGGATGGACAGATGTTGGTCCTCGCCAGTCAGCCAACATTGCCGTGCGGCTTCCTCGACGCCGAAGTCGTCCAAACCGAGCGCGCTCAGCGCCCGACCGGTCAGGCGTCGTGGCCCACCCGGCAGCCGATGTCGCATGGACTCGTTGACTTCTTGAACCGTGAAGGAGTGACCGCCGTTGGCTGTTGTCAGAACGACCACCCCGTCATTTAGTTGCTCAATCAGCTGGCGATGGCGGGCCTCGGCCACATCGAGTGCCATTCGGTCAGAGCGGGCCAGAAGGGCCTGGTGTAGTTCAGTCGCAATCGCCTGCAACTGGGCCTGGGTTAGGTGCCAAGATCCTCCGATGCGCTCATGAACTCGTATCGCCAGACTCCCCCGCTGGCAGTGATGGCTCGCGGCAAGCTGTTCGCCTGTCTCGCTGCTCACCATCTTGGTCGGGTCAAGATCGATGGCAACGGACCTTGACCCAGTCAGTGCCAGGAGTTCCGGCTCTAGCAAGTGGATCGCTTCGTCGGGCGCATGCTGTTGGAGGAGCAGTGGAATTGAAGTCATGAGGTCGTTAACGGCGCGCTGCTGCTGCCTTTCCCACCAAGATCCCAGCAGGCCTGCGACCCCTCGCAGCAGGTTCGGCTCTTCGGGCTCCAGCCAGCC
>JAHZKU010000102.1 GCA_022600255.1 Actinomycetes bacterium
AGTAGGAGTATCCGACCGGAGTCTCGCTCGGAGATCAGCGCTTGCTCGGCGCCGTTCAGGGGAACCACACTCCACGGCGCGGACAGGTTCTGGGCGACAGCACCAGTCACGGTAGGCACGGCAACACCTTGCGCGGCGACACTGGTCGTTGCTTGTGGCGTCTCGGGGGCGGAGGGCTCCGTGCTGCAGGCAGACCCCACCAGCAGAACCCCAGCTAACACGGCCCCGATGCGCACGGGAGTCGTGACTAGGCGGGACTCATTCTTACCAGCGCCGGGCGTCAGGGAGCGACGGAGTGAATCAGGACGAAAGGAAACCATGCCACCATTGTCCGCTGCGCCCGTCGGTTGGCAAAGCGCGCTCCGGAATCGAAAAGCAACTGTGATCCGCCTACACTCCTGGCATGCGGATCGCAATGGTTCTCGGCGGCGGTGGCTTCGCGGGTACAGCGTTTCATGCCGGGGTGCTGACGGCCTTGGCTCAGGCAACTGGATTCGACGCCCGCGATGCCGAGTTGCTGGTGGGCACCTCGGCCGGAGCCACGGTGGCGGCCCTCACCCGCGCGGGCTTTCCGCCGCAAGAGTATGTGGCACGCATGACCGGAGCGACACTCTCCAACGAGGCAAAACAAGCCTTGGGCGGGATTCCGCCCCTAGGACAGCCGCCGAATAGACCGAGTGGGCGCCGCTGGAAATCTGCCGAACCCCGCCTAGCTGTGAATCTCTTGCGTAGCCGCCAACGTTATCCGTTGGGAATCTGGGCTACCGCCCTATTGCCTGAGGGAACCGTGCCAACCGAGGCCACCGGTGCCCGCATGGGACCAGGCTTTCGAGAGTGGCCAACTCAGCCCACGTGGCTCACCGCCGTGAATCTAGCCGACGGGGCGCGGGTGGTTTTTGGTAGGGACTGTGAACCTATGCTGGGTGACGCGGTAGCTGCATCGTGCGCCGTGCCTGGCTATTTCGCCCCGGTCCAGATCGACGGGAGCAGGTATGTCGACGGAGGCGCCCACTCCATCATGAACTTGGATCTGGTCGCGGGCCTGGGCTTGGACCTCGTCATCGCGTCGGCGCCCATGGCCATGGCTGCAACCAAGCCTTCCCGACTTTCCGACGTGGCGCGATTGCCAGCCACTTGGCAGCTGCAACACGAAGTCCGCATCGTGCAGAACGACGGTACGCAGGTTCGTGTGATCGCACCCGATGCCAACCTCATGCGGGTGATGGGCCTAAACAGCATGCAGGTTAAGAAAAGGCCGGTGGTGGCTCGCGCTACCAGACGGTACGTGAAACGGTTGCTATCCGAAGCACCAATCGACCAGTTGAGGTAGCTGTTCACTCAAGCCGTGGGGGCAATACTCCCAGAATCAGCCTCTTAGCCTTGGATTCTGGCCTCGGCCGCGGAGAGCGGGTCCGGTGACTTAGGCCCTGCCCAAATCAGGCGAGTTGCACCACATCAATGGGATCTGTCGTGGCCACTTGTGAGCCCCCGCTGGGTTCCACGGTGACGGCAAAACCTTGGGCTCCGGCTAAGTCGCCTTCCATGGGAAGCACCACCTCGCCGGTGCTGTTGGGCTCAAAGACTCCCATGCTGATCGCATCACCTTGGGCATCCAGCAGCCACATTTGATAGGTGCGTTCATTTCCAGGGGTTTGCACCCCTTCACCGACCATTACGGCACGGTTGGATTCCTGCGAGACCAAGTAGGCGAACCGACCGTTATCGTTGCTGCTGCGCACAACCTGCGTATCCGGGGCGGTCGCCAAGGCTACGAGTTCGGATGATTCGGCGACAAGCTCCGGTTGCGTGTCGTTGACAGCCACCACTTGCCCAATACCAATCCCAGCAACCACCAAGGCAACAGCCGCCACGGCATACCCCACATATCGGGTCACGGGCCGACTGTCGGTGGACTCCCGAGGCACGACCGGCACCTGCTGCGGTGTACGGGTCACCTCTGCAAGGACAGCTGTTCTCAATGAGTCTGGCGCCTTAACCCGTTGCGCAGATCCCAGTTCAGCGGCGACGTCGGACAACTCAGCCACCTCGGCGGCACAAGACTCGCACCCGCGGAGGTGCTTTTCGAACCTGACTCGCTCCAAATCATCCAACGCATCCAGTGCATAAGCGCCACTCAGCAAGTGCAGGTCTTCTGTCTCGCGATCGGGACTCATGATGCCGCTCCCATCGCATCGCGCATCCGGATCAAGCCGTCGCGCATTCGCGTTTTGACGGTGCCCAGGGGCACATCTAGGGCTTGGGCCACCTCACGCTGGCTGTAGCCCTTGAAGTACGCCAGTGAGATCGCTTCTCGTTGGCTGTCAGTCAGTTCAGCCAGATAGCGCCGCACCCGCTCCTGCTCCAGCCGCGTCTCGACGGTATCCGCAACGGTGTCAATTTCCGGCTCGTACGACTGATCGAAAACCTTCTGCTCCCGGTCTCGGCCGGACTGCGCCGAGCGCACACGATCCACGGCACGACGATGTGCAAGTGTCATGATCCACGCCTTTCCGGACCCTTTGGTCCTGTCGTATCGGGCCGCTGTGCGCCAGATCTCCAAGAGCACCTCTTGCGCAACTTCTTCGCTCTGCGAGGGATCCCGCAGCACACGGAGCGTCACGCCGTACACCCAGTCGGCCGTGAGTTCATACAGTTCGCGAAATGCCGATTCGTCGCCCTTGCCAACCTCCGCGATAAGCATCGCGATTTGGTCTTGTGGCTCAAAGTCAACATCTGTGGCCGCCACGACTTTCATTGCACCGCCCCCTCCCGACGTGTCCAACGAATGCGCATCCGGCGGGATTTGGACGACCCATCACCGCGAGCCGCAGAACCGCAAGAATCTGGACCCTCGCCTAAGGCTCTAACACCCAGTGGCCAGCGCATTTGCTACAAGAGCAGTATGGCTAAGGCGCAACAGCAAACTCCAATTCACTTTATCGTTTCTCTTCTCCCTTGGTTCGGAGCTGCACCTCTGATCGGATTGGTTGGGTGGACTTGGGTCTCCTGACAGATCTGGGGTCGTCTGGTCCGGAGGGCCGTGGGGTGTTTCCTGAGGTGGCTCCCGCGGGATTCGAGGGAGCGATTCTGTGACGCTGATACCGGTGATCCCACGCGATACAGCCATTGAGATGGGCCCAAGCCGCTAGCCGGGTGGCCCACTTTCTTTCTGGCACCCCGATCAGGAACGCACTCGGCGTCTACCGCCCGTTGAATCGAAGCACACAGCGGTGAGGGCTGGATCCTGCCTTCCAGGAACCACCTGTCTCAGAAGGCAACACCGCCCTCGTCCTCACTCCCGTCGCAGTAGGAGCTGCCAGTCAAACCATCACAACGAACGTCCTCTTCTATCCGGGTCCTGATCTCGTAGACGAATCCGGGCGATTGAAGGAGACCTTGGTCGTCACTCTCTCACCCGCTGTCGACGCCGGCACGCTTACCTTCCGAGAAGGCACCCGGCTATCCCCAAAACCTGTTCTCCTGCCAGCGCCCGGAATCATCGAGGACTACCCCTTCGACAGCTACCGCGTTCTAACAGAAATCGAGGTTGTTCGTCCGGATTCGGCTGACGCTCCCGGAAGAAGCACCGAGGTGACTGCCATCCCCTCTAAGCCCTATCTGTCTGTGAACGCGCCGGGCTGGAGCGAAACGGAGCTCGAACGTAGTCCGCGAGCACTGGCCGAGGAGGAGATCGCGTTCCGGCTCATCCGATCGACGCCCACGATCACTATCGCGCTGATCTTCGTTGCGCTGATGGCGGCCGTCGCAGTCCTCGCGGTCCTGCTGGTGATTGCCACTGTTCGCGAACGCTTCGAGCTTTCCATGGCCACCGCGGCGCGGATGACTGCCGCTCTGTTCGCCCTGATTACCCTACGAACCCGCATGCCTGGGGCCCCACCGCTCGACTCGTGGATCGACATCTTGGTGTACTTCTGGGTGGTCGTGGCGCTGGTCCTTTCGTTTTCCGCCATCATCGTGATGCTGTTATCCCAGGGGAACCGCCCGACGAACCCGCCGTCGCAGCCTGTGCACCGAGAGGCTGACGGGTGACTCGCTCCGCTGGGCGGACTCGGACCTCAGCCTCGTCAGTTTTGTTCCGTGACAAAGCTCGAATCGTGGACGTGTTGTGATCATTGCTGCCAAC
>JAHZKU010000103.1 GCA_022600255.1 Actinomycetes bacterium
CGTGAGTGACGCCAGCGACGCGAGCGGCAACGATCGCGTGGTGCTGCAACTCGATCATGTCTTCGTAGTAATGGGTGAGCAGGAACAAGGTCTCTGCGCCCTCAAAGACCGGCGCCAACGTCTCGGGTTTTGACAGATCCCCGGCGACCCAAGTGATTCCCGGCAGTGTCTGACCCTTATCGGGGTCGCGAGCGAGTGCGCGCGCGGGGATCCCGGCCTGCGACAGCAATCGCAGAAGCTCACTGCCGATCGCACCCGTGCCCCCAGTGACAAGAATCATGTCGGGAGGCTATCAGGCGCCGATACCTGAGTGGGAGGGGTTTTCCTAGTATTGGCCTTGAATCCGCCAACGGATATCAGACTGCTTCAGGCGGGATTTCGGCACAGAATCAGCGTCTGAGCGAGTATCTGGCTTTGATGCACCTATCCGAAGCCCCGGATCGACTCCTACGAATGAGTGAACTGGCCAAAGATTGCAACCTGTCGTTGAGCGGAATGACCCGCATCGCTACCCGACCGGAATCGGATGGATTCGTAGATCGGGTCACCTGTGCCCAAGACGCCCGAGGCGCAAACGCTATCTTGACTGACAAGGGCCTAGCACGACTTCAGCAGGCCTATCCGACACACCTGGCAAGCGTGCGTCGACACGTCGTCGACCACTGGCAAGGACTTGACCTTGCTCAACTCTCCCAAGGCCTAAACCAAATCGCACGCTGATATCGAATCCTCTGGGCGGTGACGATTCCCACGATCCGACCCATCGGGCGATCAACAAGCTGACAGCCGGATGCCATTGCTCAACTCGAATCCTAAATCTTGGCTCAGTGACACCGGCGCAAACAGCAACTTCATATCACGGCAGGTCAGCTCTGGGACGGCCACTACCTTGCCCGGGGTGCGGGCGAAGGCGAGCTGTCTGCGCGTTGGACAAGTCTATGCGGGTTGAATATCGGTCGGCTTCCAGCTGCCGTCGAAGTAACCGTCGATGGGACCGTATAACCGCAGGATGGTGAACCACCCCTTGCCGGGAACCGTTCGAATCCAGTTCCCCTCGTTTCCCGCAGGGGGTTCGGGCCCGAAGAAGAGTTCAATCGAGCCGTCTTCCGCCGCAGTCACTCCTTCAGCGTATTGGTTCAGGCTCGCAGCTGCCTCGCCGTTCGCGAGCATCGAGCGCGTCCATACGTCGTAGGCCACGACGGACCAGAAGTTGGCTGCGGGAATCGGTGCAGGCAGCTTTAGTGTGTAGGTTTTGCCGCCGTCTAGCCACTCACCGTTGGCGTCTGTGTATGTCCACATGTAGGCAGATCCCTTGCCGTACGGCGGTTCCACCATGGCAATCGAGGACCCAGTCGCGAACCATCCCATCAGGCTCAACCCACTGAGCATGGTGTGACCTTCTTGTTCATAATTGGGGTACCCGGTGTTGCCGATCTGAACCCATTGCCGATCCTCGTACCTTTGCAGCGGCAGGCGGGTCCGGTAGCTAGTCGCGAGAGCCATCGCCGAGCCCACCTTCGCGGCCTCTGCCAGAATCGAAGCCATCCGCTCATCGGGTTCGAATGATGAGCCGTGTTCGATTCCGATGGTCGCCAACATCCCGGCGGTCTCGGCATCGATTGCATCGGGGTGTTCGTTTTGAACAAGGTCTGCCAAGTCTTCGAAGTACCTCGAGTCAATCGGGTGGATCGTGTCGAGGTCTTTGCTCGAGGCATTGACGAACACTGTTTCGCGAGGGTCGTCCAGTTGAGAGAGTGGGTAGGCCTTGTAGTCCTTCAAAGTGGCGATCGCGGCAGTAGATGACCCATCTGGGTCACGCAGTCCTCGCATCACTACCCACTGCCCATAAGTCTTAGTGGGGACCACATGAAAACCGAAGGATGGGACTGGACCGTCATAACCAGGCGGGAGAACCAGATATCGCCCCCCGTGTCCTTGGTCGGGACCTGCCGGCCCGAAGTTGACGGTTTCGCGCATCCACATGTCGTTGAGGAATCCGAGGACCCCCGGCCCGATCTCCACCACGGTAGGACCGTCCGCCTCGGTATCCAGGAAGGTTAGGCCGTAGACCGTCTCAGAGTTGGGAGTCAACAGGAGCGACTGAGCATCGAACTCGTCCTCCCAAATCGCAACCTTGTAGGGTGCGTCGACACCAAGGTCACGGGCAAGCCCCAGCCGCATTGCATACATCGACGAGGCCGTGATATTTCGAAGAAACACCTGACAGGCTCGCTGGAAATCGAGTTGGTCGAACAGCTTGTCAACCGTCGCAGAGGTGGGGTATTCATTCGAGAACTCGAGGTCGCCCATGAATCTTGTATGAACAACGGCTGGCGGCGCCTCAGGGGCAGTTACCCTCCGAACATCAGACGGACCATCACTTAAATAACCCACCACACACTCCCAAGAAATCAACCAATGAGATCACCACTATGCCACTCGAGATTCCTAGTGACGGGCAAAGGACACGCCTCCGGCGGACGGATCAATCGCGCCGCGACCGCAGCCTTGTTCTGCGTCTGAGTTCGTAACGAATTTCCCGGTGGATAATCCCACCATCTGCGGGGTGGTCCAGCAAGGATCAACCTGTGGGAAGGAGCCCTCAAGTGGGCACGAATGTATCGGGAAATGGGCGACGGCGCAGGCGTGTGCTGAGCCCTTCGCAGAAGTACGAGGTGTTTTTGGATGTGACCACCAGCGATCTGACGCAGGCGCAGGTTGCGGCGAAGTGGGGCATCGACCGGTCCACGGTCAAGACGATCATGCGCACCGCGAAACAGGGCAGTTTGGATGCGTTGGCTGCGGCCAGACCGGGCCGTCCGGGCAAGACCGCCGAGCAGGTCGAACTCGAGGATGCCAAGGCCGAGATCGAACGGTTGCGAGCGACGGTCACCGAGCAGGCTGTGGAGTTACATCTGATCGAGGGAAAATCGCGTTGGGACTGACCACCGGCCCGGTCCCAGCTCGCGTAGACGCAAACGTCAAGGCTGGTCTGCTGGAGTTGATCGACCACGCCGAACAGCACGGCTGGTCGCGTTCGCGCGCGGCGATCCGACTGGTGCTGGACGAGTCACGGCAGCGACGCTGGACCCAGGCCCGCCGCGATGGTGGCGACCTGCTCGACGCGGCCCCCGGCGAAAACCCGTTGCACGGCCTACTGCCTGCTGAACGCGAGGCGATCATCACGGTTCATGATGCCTGGGGTGAGGTCGACCTGTCGCACCGCAAACTGGCCCACCGGGGTTCGCGCCTGGGTGTGGTGCATGTCAGCGAGTCCACGGTGCTGCGGGTGCTTCAGCAGGCTGGACTGACCCTTCCCGGCGCCCCCAGGCGTGAGCCGGTACCCCGCACGCCGTTCCCGGACTGGCTGGAATGGAAACCCAACCGGATCTGGGGTTACGACTACACGCATTTTCCCCGCGCCCGACGGGCCGCAGTGGCGGTCATCGACATTGTCTCCCGCAAGTGGATAGCGACCTTGGTGTCGGCTGAGGAGACTTCCACCCAGGTCGAGACCGTGTTCTGCGACGCTCTGGAAGCCGAGGACCTGCTCGACGCCGGCTGGGCGCACGGCAGCGACGACCTGAAATCGGCGTTGGCCGACGGGACCGGGAGACCATCGACCGGCTCGCGGCCAGCGGAGACATGCCCCTGCTCCTGGCCGTCTCGGACAATGGGCCACAGATGCGCTCGGTGTCGACCCGAGAGTTCCTGGCCGGGGTCGCGATCGCGCAACAGTTCGGCCGTCCCGGCACTCCCACCGACCAAGCCTGGATCGAAAGCCTGTTCGGGCATGTGAAGGGTGAGCATCCGCACCTTGAACTCATCAAAGAACCCGCCGAGCTCGAGGCGGAGCTTGAGCACGTCCGCCGCGACTACAACACTGTCAGGTTGCACGCCGGGATCGGATACGTCACCCCCGACGATGAACACGAAGGCCGCGGCGAGGGCCTCCGCCAAGCCCGCAGGCTCGGCCTTGAGCAGGCACGACAGACCCGCATCCAATACCGTCGAAACCAGAAGGCGGAAACACCATGAACCACCACCCCCAGATGCTGGGAGTTTCCAACAAGAAATTCGTCAAAGACTCAGAAACACCGCAGCCTGACTTCTCACCGCTCGTGAGCGAGGCAAATCATCAGGGCCCTGCTGTCGACAAACGGCCCCCAAACGGCAGGCAAGCCTCCCGCCGCATGTCGTCAATCGAGCGATATCCGTCAGGGCCTAGGGACGAATTGGAGTACCACCGACTCGATGAAATCGACTGTCACATCGACGAGCAACACGATCCCCGTCGAGGCCCTGGCGTCAACTGGGCGTTTGACGGCGGTGCGGATGTATCGCAACTCTTGCCAAGGGACTGGCGATCAGAAGTCCAGTATCGACCGAACTCGGGCACTTGCGCTGTGTTGACAGTGGCGCGTGCTCGTTCAACTGGCATACGTAGACTGAGGCCTGTTCGGAGTAGAGAACCGAAGGCGTCACTGTGGTACCTGCTCTTGGGGTTTGGCCGCTGGTTGTTCACGCGAGCATTTCCTTGATCTAGGTCGGGAGGCCAAGATGGCGACGTCGTTGCCGATAGACCAGCCCTGGTATCGGCAGGTGTTGTTGGTTGCAGCTCTTGTGGGTTTGCTGGTCGGCGCGCTTGGCCTGGTCTATTTGGGGGTGACTGGTGTTGCCTTCACCGGCATTTTTGGTGAGCCACGGACTGAGGCCTGGTCTGGTGAGTGGTGGTGGATCGGAGTCACTGCCGCTGGCGGCCTGCTTGTTGCCGGGCTGCGCATGTGGTGGAAGACCCCAGAGAAGGTGCCTGGTGGCGTGGCGATCATCGAGTCCGGCAAGGTCGACCACAAAATGGCGCCTTCCTGGGTAGCTTTGGCGCTGGTATCGGCCGTGGCGGGGGCGAGTCTTGGGCCTTCGTTTGCGTTGGTCATGATGGGTGGCGGCCTGGCAGCGTGGGTCGCATCGCGTCGTTGGGTGGGTAACGAGGACGCTCGCTTGTATTCCACGTTGGCTGGCATCGCGGGCGGCTTCGGTGGGGCTTTCACCTCGCCGATGTTGGGTTCCCTGGTGGTCAGCGAGTTGGCACCGGTCGCCAAGCAGAAGTATGTCGATGCGCTGCTCCCGCAACTTATTGGGGCGGTGGTGGCGTTCGGGCTGTTCTTCGGTGTGGCCGGTTCAACGCTGCTGAACAGTTTCGCGATTCCAGCGCAGGAGTTCACCCCCTGGCAACTGGTGATGGGTGTCGGCCTAGGGGTGGCCTCGAGCCTGATCATGATCGTGTTCATCGCAATCGTCAAGATCGTCACCGTGGCTGGCGCAAAGCTGCAAAATGCCCTCGTTCGAGGCGTGGTTGGGGGGGCACTTGTGGGCTTGCTCGCGGTGGCGCTCCCGCTCACGATCGGATCGGGCAACAACCAGCTGTCCGCAGTTCTGGATAGCGCACCAGCGATCGGCGCCGGTCTGCTGCTCTTGGTGCTGGTCGGCAAGATGTTCGCGATGGCTCTGAGCCTGCAGGCTGGGTTCATCGGCGGCAACGTGTTGCCGATGCTGTTCGTCGGTGGAACGGCTGGCGCGA
>JAHZKU010000104.1 GCA_022600255.1 Actinomycetes bacterium
AAGCCTGGATCACCCATGGTGGGGTGGCGAACTACTACAACCTGATGGTGCGAACGGGAGACCCTGGTCCGCGCGGCATCTCATGCCTACTAGCGGATCGCAGCACTGCCGGGCTAAGCGCGGGGGCTCCGGAACGCAAGATGGGCATGAATGCATCGCCCACCACGCCGATCTTGCTTGACGCGGCGCGTGTGCCCTCGGACCGGTTGGTAGGCGATGAAGGGGAAGGGTTCACGATTGCGATGGCCGCACTGGACAGCGGCCGGCTAGGCATCGCCGCCTGCGCGGTTGGTCTGGCCCAAGCCGCCATGGACGAAGCCGTTGCCTATGCCCGGGAGCGCGAACAGTTCGGCCAGGCTATTGCTTCGTTTCAGGGGGTGTCGTTTCTGCTAGCGGACATGTCCGCGAAGATTCAGGCCGCCCGGGCCTTAACCCTGAGCGCAGCGCGGCGAAAAGACGCCGGACTGCCGTTCGGTGAAGCCGCGGCTGCGGCCAAACTTGTTGCCACCGAAACGGCCATGTCGGTGACGACAGACGCCGTTCAGGTGTTGGGTGGCGCTGGCTATACCAAGGACTTCCCAGTGGAGCGATATATGCGCGAGGCAAAGGTGCTGCAGATCGTCGAAGGCACCAACCAAGTTCAACGTTTGGTGCTGGCCCGGGACCTCCTGCGATGAGGACGATGCGGACACTCCTGATCAACGGCATCGTACACACGCCAGCAGACCCCGGTGCCACCGCAGTCCTGATCGAGGGAGATGCAATCGGCTGGATCGGCCATGAGGGGGCCGCGATCGCTCATGCGGACGGGGTGGACCGTGTGATTGATGTAGCCGGGGGGCTCATCACGCCAGCGTTTGTGGATGCACATGTGCACATCACCACAACCGGCATGCATTTGCGGGGGCTAGATCTCAGCGGTGCCCGCAGTGCCGCAGACGTGCTCAGACTCACCGCAGCGCACTGCCAGGAGCAGCCACCGGGCACTATCGTGCTGGGCCACGGTTGGGACGAAACGACTTGGCCCGATCCCGCGCTACCGCAGCGGCAGCAGTTGGACGTTGCCGCTGCGGGCTTGGCGGTTTACCTAACGCGCGTCGACGTGCACTCGGCCCTAGCCAGTTCGGAGATGCTGGCGCTGACCCCCGGCGTGCAGGATTTACCCGGCTTTGATGCGACTGGGCTACTGCAGGCCGACGCTCATCATGCGGCCCGCAGTGCTGTGTTGGAGAGAATCCCAACCCAGCAGCGGCAGGCCCTGATCGATGAAGCGCTGCAGACCTGGGCGGCGGCCGGGGTCGCGGCCGTGCAGGAGATGGCAGGCCCGGAGATCTCCAACTCCACAGATGTCACCGAACTCATCAAACGCAGCCAGAAAGCCACTGGGCCAGAAATATCGGTCTACTGGGGCGAACTCGGTGGTGCGGCCCGAGCCAAGGCCATGGGGGCTGTGGGGGCTGGCGGCGACCTATTTGCGGATGGCTCGTTGGGCTCCCACACGGCGTACCTGAGCTCGCACTATGCCGACGTCTTGGATGATCGCGGGGCCCCCTACGTGGTCGCCGCCGAAGTGCGTGACCACGTCTTGGAGTGTGTGGCCGAGCAGATTCAAGCGGGCTTTCATGCGATTGGAGATCAAGCGCTCACCGAGGTTCTGGAAGGCTTCTCCGCTGCCGCCGAGGTGGTAGGACTGGACAGGATCAGACTCGGTCGGCATCGCATCGAGCATGTCGAGATGCCCACTGGCCGACACATCCAGCAGATTGCGGCGCTAGGGATCACAGCCAGCATGCAGCCCCTCTTCGAGCAGATGTGGGGTGGGCCAGACGGCATGTATACGCAGCGCTTGGGTCCGGAACGCGTCCAGCGAATGAACCCCTATGGCGATTTGGCCGCGGCCGGCGTCGCGATGGCGTTCGGATCGGATTCTCCCGTGGCCCCCATCTCACCGTGGGCCACGGTGCGGGCGGCAATGCAGCACCGGACGCCGGGGGCGGCGCTCACCGCGCGTGCGGCTTTCTCAGCCCACACGCGCGGGGGTTGGCGCGCTATCGGCCGCGATGATTCTGGAGTCCTGCAGCCCGGGGCGCCGGCGACGCTGGCTGTTTGGGAATGCCAGGAGCTATCGGTGCAGAGGCCGGACGATCGGGTGGCCCGCTGGTCGACCGACCCACGCTCCGGAACCCCGGTGTTACCCGTGCTAGCGGACGACCTACCCCTGCCGGAGACGATGTTGACGATGCGGTCCGGCGGCATCATCTACGAGCGCGCGTGACCATCCCTCCTGTTCTCCTGCGCATGCTCCTAGCGGTGGGCAGCGGGCTGATTCTTGCCCTCAGCTTTCCACCGTACGATCTGTGGTTCCTGGCCCCGCTCGCCGTGGCGGTCTTCACCGCGACCGTGGCAGGGTGCAATGCTCGCGCTGGTTTCGGCTACGGCTTCATCATGGGCCTGAGTTTCTTCTTGGTGCTGCTGCGCTGGGTATCGGTGATTGGTGATGATGCGTGGCTAGCACTAGGGGTCTATTCCGCTCTCTGGCTAGGACTCACCGGGTGGGGAACCGCCATCTTGCTCCGGCTTCCGCTGTGGCCGATCTGGATCACCGCCCTCTGGGTGGGAGTAGAGGCGCTACGGGATCGTATCCCGTTGGGAGGATGGCCTTGGGGTCGCCTCGGGTTCAGTCAAGCCAACGGGTCTTTGTTGGACTACGCCTGGCTGGGGGGCGCGCCAGCCCTCACCGCCGCTGTTGCCCTGATCGGGGCATGTCTTGTTGCGGTTTGGGTCGCAGCTCAGTCCCAGGCTTGGGGGCTCGCCGCCATCAGCGTGGCAGCGGCCGCCGTCGTGGTTATTGTGGGCCCGTTGCTACCGGTGCCCAACGCCGGGCAGACCGAACAGGCTACGGGAGAACCGGCTGCGGCAACCATCTCCATCGTGCAGGGAGATGTGCCGACCGCGGGCCTGGACTTCAATCAGCAACGCCGTGCCGTACTAGACAATCACGTCACCGAAACCGAGCAACTTGCTGCCCGAGTTGCGGCTGGAGCGGAACCGCAACCGGAGGCCGTGATCTGGCCGGAGAACTCTAGCGACATCGATCCTTACCTCAACCCGGATGCGGCGGCCCAGATTGGTGCGGCCGCGCAGGCCATTGGAGTTCCCATCCTGGTCGGGGCGGTGCTCACCAACCCGGAGGACCCAACCACGGTCCTGAACGCTGGCATTGTTTGGGATCCGGAAACTGGGCCGGGGGAGCAGTACATCAAACAGCACCCGGTCCCATTTGGGGAGTACATTCCGTTTCGATCCCAGTTGGCCGATGTGATCGGCCGGTTCGATCGGATTCCCAGAGACTTCGTGGCTGGTGATGAGACCGGTGTGCTGCAGGTGGGACCAGTGCGATTGGGAGACGTAATCTGTTTTGAGGTGGCATACGACGATCTGGTGAGAGAAACGGTACTTGATGGGGCCCGCATGCTGGCGGTGCAAACCAACAACGCCACCTACACCGGATCGGGGCAGACTGAGCAGCAACTGGCCATGGCTAGGATTCGGTCGGTGGAACACGCTCGCACGGTGGCGGTCGCGGCGACCAACGGCATCAGCGCCTTGTTCACGCCCGATGGCACCCTGATCGCCGAGTTACCCGAGCGAACGGCTGGCACCGTCACCGCCACGATTCCACTGCGAGACAGCCTGACCCCTAGTGATGTGATCGGCTGGTGGTCGGAGGTCTTGGCAGGCCTTATTGCGATCGTTGCCTTGATCGTGGGCCTAGGGCGGCCGCCCACTTGCTGGCCAAACGCGGCCGAAACTGTTGCGGCCAAGTCGGCGGCTGATCCCCAACCCCATGAGGATTAGATCTGCCTGTGGTGGGAACACTACGGTGATATCGCAGTATGCAATACGACCGTGCGGGGGACACCGGCTACGGTGGGCACAGGGAGAGGGAGTTCATGGGCGAAACCAATAGTGGTTCTGGCGATAGCCTGTTCGCTGATCTCGGTCGCATCGTTGTGGTGGTCCCCACCTACAACGAAAAGGAAAACATTGCCCGGATCACCAGTAGAATCCTGCAGGCGGTTCCCGAGGCAGACCTCCTCATCGCTGACGACAACTCACCGGACGGCACTGGCCAGATTGCCGATGGCCTAGCCGACCAGGATTCTCGCATCCACGTGATGCATCGCATGGAAAAGGCCGGACTCGGCGCGGCCTATCTCGCCGGTTTCGATTGGGCGTTGGACAACGGCTATGACGTCGTGGTGGAGATGGACGCGGATGGTTCACACCGACCCGAAGACCTCCCACGATTGCTCGCGCGACTGCGAACCGCAGACTTAGTGTTGGGGTCACGCTGGGTAGAGGGCGGCGAAGTTGTCAACTGGCCCAAGAGCCGTGAACTCAAGTCACGCGGCGGAAACCTATACACTCGTGGGG